>CACYDD010000181.1 GCA_902773065.1 uncultured Ruminococcus sp.
AGAATTCGCAAAGGACAACAAGCAGCTCGGTCTCTTTAAGCTTGACGGTATCGCTCCGGCAATGAGAGGTGTTCCGCAGATCGAAGTAACATTTGATATTGATGCTAACGGTATTGTTAATGTATCTGCAAAAGACCTCGGTACAGGCAGAGAACAGCATATTACCATTACTTCAAGTACAAACATGAACAAGGACGACATAGAAAAAGCAATCAAGGATGCAGAGCAGTATGCTGCCGAGGACAAGAAGCGCAGAGAAGAAGTGGACAAGAGAAACGAAGCAGAAAATCTTGTTTACGCAGTAGAAAAGCTTCTTAACGAAAACGGTGACCATATTGCCGACGAGGATAAAGAAAACCTCAATACAAAGGTTGCAGCTGTCAAGGCTGCTCTTGCAGGAACAGATCTGGATGCAGTTCAGTCTGCTAAGGACGAACTTCAGAAAGCAATGTATGCAGTATCTGAAAAGCTTTATCAGGATGCAGCCGCTCAGGGTGCAGCAGCACAGCAGGCTCCCCAGAGTGATGAAAACGGCGTATACAACGCTGATTTCACAGATGTTGACGATAATTGATTGCAAACACTAAAACAATGCCGCAGGGAAAGCCGAATTCTGGTTTTCCCTTTTGGCAACTTGTTATAATGCATAATGCATAATGCATAATGCATAATGATTGGCGTGTGAAAGTATTTGATACTTGAAAATAATGAGCATTATGGAGAAAGATATGACTTTATTCTTGACAAATGATTTCTCCTGTGTCATTCAATATTTACACTTAGAATGACAAACAAATAGTTTATCTATTGTGCATAATTTAATGTTCATCTGAAATTTTGATAATTATGCATTATGAATTATGCATTATGCATTAAAATCGGGGTGTTTTTAATTGGCAGATAAGAGAGATTATTATGAGGTGCTGGGCGTTCAGAAGGGCGCGTCAGACGATGAAATAAAAAAGGCGTTCCGCAAACAGGCAAAAAAGTATCATCCCGACCTGAACCCGGGAAATAAGGAAGCGGAAGCAAAATTTAAAGAAGTCAATGAGGCTTATGAGGTGCTTTCGGACAAAGATAAACGATCCAGATATGATCGTTTCGGTTTTGCCGGAGTAGACCCGAATTATGGGGCAGGTTCGACCGCTTACGGCGGAGGAAACCCGTTCGGTCAGGATATCGATATCGGAGATATCTTCAACAGCTTTTTCGGCGGTTTCGGCGGAAGAAATCCGAGAAATCAGAATGCACCAAGAAAAGGTTCGGATGTTGAAGCAACCCTCACCATTACTTTTGAAGAAGCAGCAAAGGGCTGTAAAAAGGAAGTTACATATCAGAATGTTGAAACCTGTAAATCCTGTAACGGTACGGGTGCGGCAGAAGGCACCAACCTGAAAACCTGTCCGGAATGTAGGGGTACAGGTCAGGTCACAGCACAGAAGCGTACTCCGTTCGGTGTGGTGCAGACTTCTCAGGCCTGCGAAAAATGCCGCGGTAAGGGTAAAGTCATCGAAAAGCCCTGTCCAAAATGTTCGGGTGTGGGCAGAATTCGTTCTTCAAGAACCGTCACGGTTACAGTACCGGCAGGTATTAGTCAGGATCAGATCCTCAATATCGGCGGTCACGGAAACAGCGGATACAACGGCGGTCCGGCAGGCGACCTTCATGTATATGTGAATGTGAAAAAGCATGATATCTTTGAGCGTAAAGGCGATGATGTATGGTGTGAGATCCCGCTGACGTTTTCGCAGGCTTCGCTCGGTCATGAGGTAACCGTCCCGACACTTGACGGTAAGGCAAGTTATATGGTTCATCCGGGTACGCAGCCGGGCGATATCTTCAAGCTCAAGGGCAAGGGAATCCAGCACCTGAATTCAAGGGGCAGGGGCGACCAGTATGTCAGGGTCACAATAGAAGTTCCGAGAAATCTGACAGAGGAACAGAAAAAAATACTCAAACAGTTTGACAGCTCTTGCACACCGAAGAATTATCAGAAACGTTCAAGCTTCTTTGATAAAGTGAAAAATCTGTTTAAGGATTAAAATTATAAAAATATACACCATCGGTTTGACATTTTATGAAACCGATGGTGTATATTATAATAGGATAGAAAGGGGTCTGGTTTTATGGAAAAATATATCAGCAAGCTTACGGCGACGGTGTTTCTGTCAGCTCTGATGCTCAGCGGCTGCGGTGCAGGGGCAGATGATACTTCTGCAGCAGATTCTGTCAGTGAACCCGAAGCTTCTGTTGCATTATCGGAAGATGTTGCAAACAGTGATGTTTCACAGGAAAGCAGCAGTGATGAAATATCTTATCCCTCAGTTACGGCAACCAAGGAAGAAACGATGCAGCAACTGCGAATGGGCGGTTGGCAGTATCTTGACGGTACGGCACAGGGAGAAAACCCCGAAGATGTTGTACCGGATGCTGACAAAAATGCATGGTATTATGGTTCGGCTCTGTGGTTCAAAGATGACGGTACTGTCATACTGACGATCAGCGGTTCTGACGAAACTGCTTCCTATACTGTAGATGATGACAGCACGATTACCATCACCGCAGACAGTATCGGCGGTGACGGCAGATTTGCTCTCGGTAAGGATGAAAAATACGGAATCATCCTTTATTCCGGAACAGATGAAAATATCAGATTTTTTATGGCAATGATTTAAGCGTGTGTGAGTTGGGGGAAGGCAAAGAATTGTTTGATATCTTTTTTAATAGTTTCTCCAAGCACAAAGAAAGTTGTGTCCTCTTCTTTGTAAAGGGATTTTTCAAATTCTGAGTAATTTCGGGGAGTAAAGGCGAATTCGACTTTTTGGATATCTTTTCCGAAACAGAAGCATAGGGACAGAATATCAATATTTTCTGCGGAGAAAATATCATAAAGTGTGAGTGTGTCACCGTCTGCTTCTGCAATCACGTAAGCATCTTTTTCTTTGATGTAATATACATTTTTCTGCATGAACTGCGTAAGGTAGAACATCATTAAATCGTCTGTATCCATGGTCAGAAATCCCTGACTTTTACGCTGATTTTTTTCTTTCAGAAAATTCTGCCATTCCTGTTGGTTTGTCATCAAAATGGGGATGGTAGTATTATCTGATTTGGAATCAATACTTGCACTGAAACGGTATTCCTCTGCTTTTTCAAATCCGAATTTCGGATAAAAATCAAGTACACTGTCATTGGCATAGAGATAGAATCCGTCACAGCCGGAAAAGTCTTTTTGTACTTCTTCCATAAGAATTCGTGCATAGCCTTTGTTTCTGTGGTTTTCATCCGTCATGACTGTGCCGAGCTGGATATAATGCTTTGGCGTGCCATTCAGTGTGCAGTCGATACGGTTAACAGAGACATTTGAAATGATTTTTCCATCCTGTAGGATTGAATACGGGATATATTTTTCGTTCCAGTAACCATTCTGATACCATGTTTCAAATTCAAGACCTCCGAAAGTTTTCTGAGAAAGCTCATTGAATGACTTTCTTAATTGTTCATTGTGTCGGTAATTTTTGATAATTTCGTAACTCATAAAAATCTCTCCTTGTTTTTTTATTGTGTTTTTGATAAATTTATTATAATCTTCTTTACTATGGTTTTCAACCTCATAAATTTTTAGAAAAAAAGATAAGCCGCCGATTTCAATGTTCGGCGGCATTATTTTCAGTTTTTACGGTAGATGATTCTCTGTATGCTTTTTTCCGAAAGAAAATACTTTTCTGCCAGCATTTCAATGCTCATACCGTTTTGATGATCTTCACAGATCATATTGTTTCTTTTGGCGATTTCGGACAGTGTATCTGTATTTTCGCCCCATTTTCTGCGGCTGTTTTTCTTTCTCGGGATATACAGACAAATGCCGTCCGCATACTCCTGAATCATCCTGATCAGCTCTTCGGGTAAGACCCGTTCTGCTTTTGTATAGCTCATAACGCCCTCCGTTTTTTGAATTTTACGGAAAAGCAGGGCTATAACAATATTATATTTCATTTTTAATACGCATAGCCTCTGCTTACGCGCCGATTACATATCTCGTCAAAACCAAATCCCTCCCATGCAGTGTATTTTTTATCCATTATAGCATATGAAATCCGTTTTGTATATTATTTATGGAAAGTTGGTGTAAAATTTTTCTGGGACTTTATTTCGCACTCAAGTTTTACTTTGCACACATTCATTGTCGCGCCAGAAGTATTAAACTTAAGGTGTGGCACTAAAATTAAAGGAATTTAAAAAAGTCAAGTGTAAAAATAATATGTCAAAGTGTTTAAAAATGATAAAAAATATGATATAATGTAAAAGTATACATTAAAGGAGGCTGAAATATTATGGGAATGACAATGTCACAGAAAATTCTCGCCGCTCATGCAGGGCTGGAATCTGTCAAAGCAGGTCAGCTGATCGAGGCGAAGCTGGATATGGTTCTCGGCAACGATATCACTTCCCCCGTGGCGATAAATGTATTTAATGACGGTAATGCCTGTTCGGTTTTCGACAATACCAAAATCGCAATGGTAATGGATCATTTTACACCGAACAAGGATATCAAAGCGGCAGAACAGTGCGCTCAGGTAAGAAGATTTGCGGATAAGTATGATATCAAAAACTTTTATGATGTCGGACAGATGGGTATCGAACACGCTCTGCTCCCCGAAAAGGGTCTTGTCGGCCCGGGTAGTCTGTGTATCGGCGCAGACAGCCATACCTGTACCTATGGTGCGCTCGGTGCTTTTTCAACAGGTGTCGGCTCGACCGATATGGCAGCAGGCATGATCAGCGGCAAAGCATGGTTCAAAGTTCCGTCCGCGATCAAGTTTGTTCTGACAGGCAAGCCTGCCGAGCATATCAGCGGTAAGGATGTAATTCTTCATATTATAGGAAAGATCGGAGTTGACGGCGCACTTTACAGATCAATGGAGTTTGTCGGTGACGGACTTCAGTACCTGAATATTGACGACAGACTATGTATTGCAAATATGGCAATCGAAGCAGGTGCGAAAAACGGTATTTTCCCCGTTGACGATATTACAAGAGAATATACACAGGGAAGATTCCAGGGCGAGCCGCATGAATATGTGGCAGATGATGATGCGGAATATGACGAGGAATATGTTATTGATCTTTCAACGCTCCGCCCGACAGTTGCCTTCCCTCATCTTCCCGAAAATGCCAGAACGGTTGATGAGATCGGCGAAACAGAGGTAAAAATCGATCAGGCAGTGATCGGCTCATGTACTAACGGACGTATTACCGACCTCAGAGCAGCTGCTGATATTCTCAGGGGCAAAAAAGTAGCGAAGGGCGTTCGCTGTATCATTATCCCTGGTACTCAGAGTGTTTATCTCCAGGCAATGCACGAGGGACTTTTCGATATCTTTATTGAAGCAGGGGCAGTTGTTTCAACCCCAACTTGTGGGCCGTGTCTCGGCGGACACATGGGTATTCTTGCAAAGGGCGAAAAAGCTGTTACCACGACCAACAGAAATTTTGTCGGCAGAATGGGTCATGTTGAATCCGAAGTTTACCTTGCAAGTCCTGCCGTAGCAGCGGCAAGTGCCGTAACAGGCTATATCACCGACCCGGCAAAGGTAAAATAATGAATAAAGAATAATGAATAGTGAATAATAAATAATATTTTGTTCACTTTTCGGAAAGGAACATACAGTATGAAAGCACAGGGAACTGTCCATAAATATGGAGATAATGTCGATACGGACGTTATTATTCCGGCAAGATATCTGAACACAAGCTCACACAAGGAGCTTGCCTCACATTGTATGGAGGATATCGATATCGATTTTACAAAGAAGGTCAAAGAGGGAGATATTATCGTTGCCGAGAAGAATTTCGGCTGCGGTTCTTCCAGAGAACACGCCCCGATTGCCATCAAGGCTTCGGGTATCAGCTGTGTTATTGCTTCAACATTTGCGAGAATTTTCTACCGCAATGCCATCAATATCGGTCTGCCGATTCTTGAATGTGATGCGGCATCCAAGGAAATCAAATCGGGTGACGAGGTTTCCGTTGATTTTGACACAGGCGTTATTACCGATATCACTACAGGCAAAACCTATCAGGCAGAGCCTTTTCCGCCGTTTATCCAGGGAATTATCAAGGACGGCGGTCTTATTAACCATGTAACAAAATAATTCACCGATGAATCGCTGTGCCCTAAGTTTACTGCTTACGGTGCAGCGATAAATTTATGAATAAAAATGGAGCGTGAAAATAGACTATAATTTTTCAGCGTTTCAAAATCAGGTTCGCTTGTGCCCTGAATATATCCTCCCATTGTTGAGGGTGCGATATTCAGGTTGGAGACGGCCTGTTTTTTGTGTAATATTTTTTTCTTCTATTAATGTACGCAATTTCATATTGAATTTCAACATTGAAACAACAGGTATGGGTTCATCATCAGAAATGACACAGGCAGTAGCAAATCTTTCAACTGCGGCAGTGCTTTCGATTTTTCACTTCGCTCAGAATGACAATAAGGAAATTTATTTTATCACAATTATATCTTGACATTAACGGCATATATTATATAAAATATAGATAACATATGATAAAATAAAGGAGTATTAAAATTTTGAAAAATATTAAAAAATCCGAAAGCAAAAAGATATGGTTTGTGCTTTTGAATGTTATTATCATATATGCTGTTCTGAGTTGGGCTCTGGGATGGTTCTGCAATCTGAACCAATATAAACAGCAGTGTCTTGACGAAGCGGTAACAACTACTGTCTATAAAGCAGACGGCAGTGTGCAGAATTTTTCAGAAAACAAGTTTGCTGAAGCAACGCAGGGTGATATCGTCTGTCTGGATATCAGACTGCCCGAAAAGCCTCCGTACAAAAACACTACACTTTGCACCATTATCTATAACGCTTCTGTGGAGGTATCATGCGATGGTGAAGTATTCTATGAATACGGTAAGGATATCTTAGAGCAGGACGGCGAACTGGGAAATATCTTTGTTTCTGCCGATGTACCCGATAATGCATGGGGACAGACGATCACGGTTCAATGTATGATCCCCCAAGGAAGTTCGCTGAACAGAGTCGAAAATATACTTCTCATGCCTTCCCGCTATGCACTCAGATATATGTTGATTGGTCATGAATTTGATTTTATTTTTTGTATAACTATTGTAGGATTTTCGGTTTTTGCATTGCTGATCATTCTCACCACAGGAAAACTGACTCATATTGACCGTGAAGGTGTTTATTTGTTTATCTTCCTTATTTCTGTAGGTATATGGCAGTTTGGCTATTACAGTACTCTCTATTTATTTATTATGAATCCTGTGATATGTGCTAATTTAGAATATGCAGCGATGTATTTTATGTCGATCCCTCTGGGACTTTTCCTTGCAGTCGGCTTTAATAAGCGTTTTAAAAAAGTATTTCTGGTCATGACAGCGGTATATGCGGCAGCATTTATCATATCAACTGTATTGAATTATACCACAGGTTACCATTATTATAAATTGGTTCATTTTGAAAGATTCCTTGTAGGTGCAGGAATTGCAGCAATCTTTATTATTGTGTTGTTAAACCGCAAAAGCAGTAATTTCAGTGAAAAAATACTCGGAAGAGGCACTTCCTTTTCAATGTTTTTGATAATGATCGAAGTAGTGCGGTATGAAATTCGTGATAATTTTCATAATGTCAGGGATACGACCTCCATATCACTTGCATCGCTGGGTATGATGATATTTGCGTTTTCCTTACTGTATAATTATTACAATAAAATTTCGTCTGAGATCATCAAACGGAAAAATCTTGAAGCGGTCGCCTATACCGACGGCATGACAGGAATTGCCAACAGAACTGCTGTCAACAACTTTTTGAATGATCTTGACAGTAAATCGGATTACGGCATTGTCTTTTTTGATGTGAACGGTCTGAAAAAAGCAAATGACGTATATGGTCATGAAACAGGCGATAAGCTGATCATGATTGTTGCGGAGGCATTGAAAAAAAGCTTTGACAGCAGCGGCGGTTTTTACGGTCGTTATGGCGGAGATGAATTTGTTGCCGGCTATTACGGTGATGCAGAAAGAAATATCGAAAACAGTCTTCCGTTGTTTGATGAGATTATCGAAAAAGCCAATAAAGCACATGAACTGCCTTTTGACATTGGCGTTGCCTATGGATTTTATGTAAACGATCCTGAAGAACCGCTCGCAACAGAAGCAGCCGTTAAAAAAGCCGATTCTGCCATGTATGTCAGAAAAAAAGAAATGAAAAAGTGTCAACGATGAGCAATTAGCGATTATTAACAGTGTGGGAAAGGCAGAGGACACCGTAAAAATACAAGATTAATACCGGACGAAAAAATCACGCACAATTTTCTGTGCGTGATTCATTATTTTTATTCGTTTTTCGGACTTCCTGCTTCCTTCATCTGATAATCGGGATCTTCATCCATCATTTCAAGCATGATATTGGCAATGAACGGGTCAAGTTGTGTACGCTTTGCTTTTACGACCTCCGAATGAACGACCTCCTGCGGAAGAACATCACGGTAGCTTCTTTTTGAGGTCATCGCATCGTAGGCATCCGCTACGGCAATAATACGGGCTTCAATCGGGATCTGATCTCCTTTTAAGCCGTCGGGATAACCTGTTCCGTCATATCTTTCATGATGCCATCTTGCTCCGTAATACATATTTGGCATTTCTGTGATATCTTTAAGGACATCTGCTCCGATTTCGGGATGGGTTTTGATCGTAGCAAATTCTTCATCTGTAAGCTTGCCTTCTTTATTGATAATATGATCCGGTATGCCGATTTTTCCGATATCGTGAAGAAGCCCCATATAATAGATCTCATGCTGGAACTGCTCTGACTTACCAAGCCGTCTTGCAATTTCCTTTGAATAGTCGGCCACTCTCTGGGAATGACCGTTTGTATAGGAATCCTTTGCGTCAATGGTTCTGGCAAGAGCCGTCACCATCTGTAAGGTAAGCTTTTCTGACATACGGGTCTGTTCATTATGCTTTTCCACAATTTCACCCTTATATATTTCTGACTGGAAAAACATATAATAAAAAATCAGCGAGGCAACAATTGCCGTGCGAAGAACAGAATATGCACCGAAAAAAGATTCCGCCGTTGTACCAAGTACAAGCATAATAGCGATCTCATAAATAAGGACACGTTCAAATTTACGCTTTTTGTCTTGTGTGCCTACAGATAACAGGATCATAAACCACAGGTAAATGATCATGACCGTATGCGGAAACCACCCCATCATTCCTCGGTGAAATACATTGTTGCTGTCATAGAAGTAGGTATATTTTGCTACAGCAGGAAAAAATGTGGTGCAGGCATATACGGAATTGACCAATGCAGGAATTACCATAATTGCTTTGATGGACTTATTCTTGTAATTTCTTACTACAAATGAAATGAAAAGGTACATCATAAACGGCCGTATTGTATATCCCAGTGCAGTCATCAAGGTAACCAATGTGGTATAACCTTTTACAGTTGAAAGATAAAGTTCTGTATTGTATATCATGAGCTCCATACAGATCAGAGCAGAAAGTATGTAAAAATTATTTCTTATATTTTTTTCCAGATGCGAATTCTGCCACAGAAAAAACATCATGAATGCCAATCCTATGAGAGGGAAGAAATTAATCGCAAAATAATCATAAGTCAACCTATGCACCTCCTGTTCGGTCATAATTATCAGATACTTTTTTATTATAACATATTTATCGGTGTTTGTGTTAAAAAATTTAATTTTTTTTGATAATTTTCATAAAATTTGTGCACGACAGGTGCATGCCCGGTGCGTGACCGGTGCGTGACCGCACAGGACTATTTCGCGTTTAACTTTATACTGTGTTCAACCTGATTGCCGCGTTTGAGTTTTTTATTCAAATCCGGCAATAAAGTTGTTATATAATAAAGCAGAACGCGAAATAGAGACCGGCGGCTCGCCGGTGCGTGGTTGGTAAAATGATTTGGGGATTTTATGGTGCGGTGATAAACTCATCTTTATTTAGTCAGAACGACCGAAGGGTAGCGACTGCGCGAATTGACAGCGGCGGCTCGCCGCAGCGTGGTTGGTGTAAAATTTTTCTGGGTATATTAACTTGAAACGCGGCGATAAACTCATCTTTATTTAGTCAGAGCGACCGAAGGGTAGCGACTACGCGAATTCCCTGCGCACGTGGTGCGTGACCAACTATTGACAAATGGTTGATAATACAATATAATTGATGGTGTAAAAGTTGCAAACTTTTGTTTATTGTGACATCAAATAAAATTAAGGAGTAATGATTATGTCAAAAATACCTTACAGATTTTATCTTACCGAAGATCAGATGCCGAAACAGTGGTATAACCTACGTGCCGATATGAAAGAACAGCCCGACCCGATGCTGAATCCGGCGACACTTGAACCGCTGAAAGAAGAGGATCTTTATCCGATTTTCTGCAAAGAGCTTGCACATCAGGAGATGGATGCTGAAACCCGTTATATTGATATTCCTGAGGAAATTCTGGAAATGTACAGGATCTACCGTCCGTCACCGCTGATTCGTGCCTATAACCTTGAAAAAGAACTGGACACACCTGCCAAAATCTACTATAAATTTGAGGGTAACAATACCTCCGGCAGTCATAAGCTCAATTCTGCAATCGCACAGGCTTATTACGCAAAGAAACAGGGACTGACTTCCCTTACAACAGAAACAGGGGCAGGTCAATGGGGTACTGCACTTTCCGAAGCATGTGCTTATTTCGGAATTCCACTTACTGTATATATGGTAAAATGCTCCTATGAGCAGAAACCGTTCAGAAAGGCGGTTATGCAGACTTTTGATGCCGATGTTGTGCCAAGCCCGTCAGACACTACTGAGGTCGGCAGAAAAATTCTTGCTGAAACCCCTGATACAACAGGAAGTCTTGGCTGCGCGATCTCCGAGGCAGTTGAAAAGGCTGTTACAACGGAAGGATGCCGTTATGTACTGGGATCTGTGTTGAATCAGGTACTTCTTCATCAGTCTGTGATCGGGCTTGAAGCGAAAACTGCTATGGAAATTCTGGGAGAATATCCCGATATTGTTGTAGGTTGTGCCGGCGGCGGCTCTAACCTCGGAGGTCTGATCGCACCGTTTATGCGTGACAAAATCGTTGACAATAAGGATATCAGAATTGTTGCTGTTGAGCCGGCATCCTGTCCGTCATTCACAAGAGGCAAATATGCCTATGATTTTTGTGACACAGGCATGGTTACTCCCATGGCAAAAATGTATACTCTGGGCAGCAGCTTTATTCCTTCTGCAAACCATGCAGGCGGTCTGCGTTATCATGGTATGTCTCCGATACTCTCAAAGCTGTATCATGACGGTCTGATGGAAGCAGTTTCCTATGAGCAGACAAAGGTATTTGAGGCAGCTAAGCTTTTTGCAAGGGTTGAAACAATTCTTCCTGCGCCCGAATCCTCTCATGCAATCAGAGGTGCGATTGATGAAGCACTGAAATGCAAGGAAACAGGTGAAGCAAAGACCATTCTCTTTGGTCTGACAGGAACAGGTTATTTTGATATGACTGCCTACAGCTCATTCCATGACGGAACGATGAAGGATTATATTCCAACAGACGAAGATCTCCGGGTTGGTTTTGACAAACTCCCTAAAGTAGACAGATAAATCCGGCGAGATGCAGATCTCAGGTTGCGTAACCGTTTGCTGCGGTCACTGCTTTTCTCATACTATCAACTTCATTGCCGCGTTTCAGGTTGTATACATGAAACGCGGCAATGAAGTTGAATATTACAATAAAACCAGAGCGCGAATTGACAGCGGAGGCACTCCGCCGGTCTCACATTATAAAAACGCTTGACAAATGTTTTTTATTTATTTATAATAAATTCAGTATATTCATAAAATATTAAGATATGGAGGAATTGAAATGAAAACAAAAAAGGAAAATTCGCTGCTGCACAAAGCAGCAACTCTGGGTATGGCGGCTGTTTTGCTTGGCAGCGCAGGACTTTATGCTGTACCACAGTCCCCAGATACAGTGCTGACTGTCAGTGCTGCAAGCACCGCAGCAAAAAGTATCAAACTGAACAAAACATCTCTTACGCTTGGCAAAGCTGAAACATATACATTAAAGGCAACTGTTTCACCGGTTTCTGCTTCAAAAAGTGTAAAATGGACAACTTCTGACAGCAAGGTTGTGACGGTCAGCAATGGTAAAGTTACTGCTAAAAATACAGGCACTGCAACTATCACTGTCAAAACCACAAACGGCAAAACAGCCAAATGCAAAGTGACCATAAAAAAGGCACCGACAAAGATTACTTTGAACAAAACAAGCATCACGCTGAATATCAAAAAGACATTCACTCTCAAAAAAACACTTCCGAGCGGTTCTGCTTCCAATAAAGTGACTTACACCTCAAGCAACAAGAATATCGCTGCGGTCAATTCTGCCGGTAAGATCACTGCCAAAAAAGCAGGCACGGCTACCATAACAGCAAAAACCTTTAACGGAAAAACAGCGAAATGCAAAGTGAAAGTAGAAGACAAAAATGCTGCTGTACTGAAAGTATATAAAAAAGTTTTAAGTCAGTCCAAAATTTCATGGGAATCAGCTGATTACCCGTCTTCCACATATTCCTTTAATCTTGCAGATATCAACAATGACGGAATCAGCGAACTATTTTTGTATAGCGGAAGGGCTTGTCATGCAGAGGGATATGTAGGTGTAGGTGTTGTTGATAACGGAAAGTTCAAACTTATCAAATGTCAAGATGCTATAACCGGCTATTACCCCAAAAGCGGTATATTTGTTTATCAACATACAGGTATGGGATTTGTAATAGACTCTTACACAAAATTTTCCAACAATAATCTGAATCTGTTTGCTTCAACTGTTCAGGATTATAATCCGACATATCAAAACAAACCCGTTGTCTGGACCTACCAAAAAGGGAACACCAAAATTAGTAAAAGTGACTTTAACAAGCTCCTGGATTCAAAGCTTGTCAAGGGTGATAAATTGGTAAAGTTCGACAACAAATTCTATGAGAATACCGCTGCCAACCGCAACAAGTATCTGAAATAAGCGTAGGATCGCCGGACGGTTGACTTACAAATGAATTAATACTATAATAAAACAGGCTCTGTTACATTTTTCGACAGAGTCTGTTATTCGTTTAATTTTGTTTGGAGTGAAAAGACTTGGAAAAAGAAAAAACAGAAAATCCTTTGGGTTACAAAAAAATCGGGTCGCTGCTGGCAGGCTTTGCGATACCAAGCATTATTGCCATGGTTGTAAGTGCTCTTTATAATGTGGTAGACCAGATCTTTATCGGTCAGGGCGTGGGATATTACGGAAACGCTGCCACAAATGTGGCATTTCCGCTGACAACGATCTGTCTTGCCATTACCCTGACTATTAGTATTGGTACAGCAGCAAGATTTTCATTGTATCTGGGACAACAAAAAGAAGAGGACGCTGCAAAAACTGTTGGCAGCGGTATCTGTATGATGATTGCCTTCGGTTTTATTTATGCCATTATCATCAGCATTTTTTATGAATCCCTGCTGACTGCTTTCGGTGCAACTGACAATATTATGTCCTATGCAGTAGAATATACCCGAATTACTGCGATAGGTATGCCGTTCATTGTGATGATGAACGGTATGAGCAATATTGCAAGAGCAGACGGCAGTCCGCTGTATTCCATGATCGTCATGCTGATCGGGGCAGTGATCAATACGATTCTCGACCCGATTTTTATTTTCTGTTTTGGAATGGGTGTCGGCGGTGCAGCATGGGCGACAGTGATCGGTCAGATCGTTTCCTGTATTTTTGCACTTTTGTACATCAAAAAGCTGAAACGCATCAGACTGAAAAAAGAACATATGTCCCTTACCCTGAAACAAATCGGCAGAACCTGCATGATGGGTATGAGCAACGGTTTGACACAGATCGCCATTACACTTGTGCAGGTTGTTCTGAACCGTTCACTGGTGCATTACGGTGAACTTTCCGTATATGGAGCAGATATACCGCTGGCGGCAAGCGGTATTGTCATGAAGGTCAATGCGATTGTTCTGGCAATTATCATCGGTATCAATCAGGGTATGCAGCCGATTGTAGGTTTTAATTACGGTGCAAAAAAATATGACAGAGTAAAGGCAGTTTACAAACTTGCTATTATCTGTGAGCTTGTGATTACGATCATCGGCTCAGTTGCCTTCCAGTTCTTTCCAGTCCAAGTGCTTTCGATTTTCGGCTCGGGTGAAAACGAAAAGCTCTATTTTGAATTTGCCGTTCTGTTTATGCGTACCTTTCTTTTAATGCTGCCGCTGATCGGCATACAAATGATCTCCTCAAATTTCTTTGCGGCAATCGGCAAACCTGTAAGAGGTGCAATCCTTTCCCTGACAAGACAAATCTTTTTCTTTATTCCGCTTGTGTTGATTCTTCCGTTGTTCATGCAGCTTGATGGTATCATGTGGGCTGCTCCGATTGCGGATGTTCTTTCGTTTATTACCGTTATGATATTTATTATTCACGAAATGAAGCTTATGACAAAGGCTCAAAAGCAACAGCAATAAAAATCATCGGCAGTACCGTAATTGATACTGCCGATGATTTTTTATGCAATGTCTTCTTCCATTTCATCATCTATACTGTCTACTGTTTTCTTTACCTTGTTTTTTCTGCTGTCGCTGATTTTTCTTGCAATATAAACAGCAGGTGTATCACAAAGGCTTGTTACAATAAATATCACATAGCTTGACAGCATAATACTGAGCAGTGTCGGAATATCATAAGTTCCCCAGAATGCGAAAAGTGTAAACAATGCTGTGTTCAGTATCTGTGAGATCAGGGTTGAACCGTTGTTTCTGAGCCAAAGGAATTTCCTTTTATTTTTGCATAGTTTCTCAGTAAGATTCCACCATGCATGGTAAAGCTGAACGTCCACAAACTGCGAGATCGCATAAACAACAAGTGAGGAGATCATCATTCTTGGCGTATTGGAAAATACTTCTGAAATCGCCGGCATGATAAAATCCGACTCCGAGGGAACATAAAGCATCCAGCTCTGTGTGGTGATGATAAAGAATACCGATGTAAAGATACCGATCATGACTGCCTTGGTGGCTTCTTTTTTGCCCTCGTTTTCACTTAAAATATCTGTGACGAGAAAAGTAACGGCAAAAAAGACATTTCCCAGTGTCTGCTCCATGCCGAATGCCTGCACCATGATCAGACATTCTATATTTGCTGTTATTGTAGCAATGACCGTAACGGCAAAAAGCCCCGATTTACCGAATAATCTGTATGCCAGAAGTGCCGCACCGAAAATCACGATCAGCGAAGCGGCGAGCAGTATCTCGTTTGTCAGACTTCCGAATATCTCATACATTGCCGCTCACCTCCTGCACCTTTGTTCCCACACCGAAGTCAAGATTATCCATCAGGATATCGACACGGTCATTGTCTGTATATAAGGGAGCGATTTTTTCTGCAAAGATGTTGATCACAGCACTGTCAGGTTTTATTTTTGTTGAATTCTCATTCATGATATTCACACATACCCTGTCAAAATATTGCAGACCTGTTTCAATATCAGAAAGCATAGATTGTTCTGTCTGACCTGACAATCCGAACAGCAGGCATACTTCATTGGCATATTCTGCAATTTCCTGAGGAGAAGCAAGCCCAAAACCTTTTTTCATGATATGCTCGCGGTATTCCTTGTCAAAGGTTTCCACACCTGTTTTGATGATCAGCCTGATTCCTTTTTCAGCAAGCTCTTTTTTGGCTTTGACCGCCTGATTTTTATAGATTATGTGGCTTTCAAAATGCAGGGTATTGATTTTCTTTTCAATACAGATGTTGGTGATAAGATTCAGTGTTTTCTGATCAAGCTCACAGAAGCTTCCCGAATTGATTGCTTCAAGCCTTCCGTACATTCCTTTGACCTTTGCAAGAACCTCGCTGTTAAGTCGGTAGTTTTCTTCCTCGGAGTTCCCCGAATCCAGGTGATAATCGCAGAAAGTACACTGTCGCCAGATGCACCCCTTCCCTCGCAGGAGGACGATCTCTCTCGGATTTTTGTCATTGATAATACTGTAGCGTTCCATTAAAAATACCTCGTTTTAAAAAAATTTGATACGGGCAGTGCAGAATAAAAAAGGACGCACCACGGCGTCCTTTTTTATTCTGCACTATTCTGCAAACGCTAAAAAAGGCATAGATCACCTTTTCAAGCTGAAGTCCCGTAGTTTTGTTTAACGTCAGGATGGTTTCGAACTGACGATTAGAAGTATACCATATTTTTCGACAAATTACAACCCCCCGGCGGCGCACCACGTGCGCAGGGAATTCGCGTAGCCGCTCCCTACGGTCGCTACTTTTTTATAAAGTCAAATTCTTTGCCGCGTTTTGA
>CACYDD010000182.1 GCA_902773065.1 uncultured Ruminococcus sp.
GGACAATTCAAGAAATACAGCATATATCAGGCTTTGAGAACCCTTGGGAAACTATGAAAAATCATACGTTCTTTTCCCCACAATGAAAAGTCTGGAGAAATAAAGCCGCATAAGATCAGGGTTTTCGGACTGCAAGTGTATAAATTTACGACCAATTTACGACCAAAAGAGAACACGTTCAAAAAGTTCAGGACTTCCGGCGGTAGATGTCGGGAGTCCTGTTTTTATTTATTGACGGTATCTGTAAGGTCGATCAAATAGCAACGATAGTTTTTTATCCCAAATATATCATTTCTTTGTTGAAAACAGCTATATTAAATGATATAATTAAACAAATATTTGTTATAAAAATTCAGCGAGGAGGTCTTGTTGTGGATAATCCTAATGAAATTTTTATCAGCTATCGCTGGGGCGACCGCGAAAGTGATGAAAATTTTGAAGCATTTGTAAAAGAAATTGAAAAATCAACCGGTCTGAAAGCGTTCTGGGACACAAGAGAGCTTCGCGGAGGAAATTTCATTGACGCATTGCAGGAGGGCGTAAGAACTGCTGCCATATTCATGCCTGTTGTGACCGATAACTACATAAAATTCGGAACAGAGGGCGGCAGAGATGAGGACAAGGATTTTTGCCTGCTTGAATACGCTACTGCTGTTGTTGCCGGGAAAAAGATCGTACCGTTTTTTTGCGGCATTGATGGAAATATAAAAACTGTTTCCGATGATGCAGCAAAAGCGGCAGCAGAAAGGGTACTGAACCTGAGCTATACTGCGGATGATGCGGCTATACTGCAACAGTTTCTTTGTTCACAGAACGGGGTTACGATCGGTAAGGTCAGTGCGGAACAGATCAGCACAAATTCCGGAAAATTGTGCTCTGTTGTTTTTGACACGTTTTGCCGTAAGGAAAGCGATATCACCTATTATAAAAAGCATCTGGAGGATCTTGCGGCAAGGCTTGACCCTATCCGCATTTTCGGTGACTTTGATGACAGCGGGCTGATGCTTGGCAATTCCTATGTGCCGCTTTCATTTCTTCGTTGTCTGACAGAAAAAGAGCGGAAAGAAAAAGAAGATAGAAAAGAAAGTACTGCACCGACTGATGCTGGAGAAAATACTTTTTTGGCCAATCTTGAAAATGAAAGACTTGCTGTGATCGTTGGTGATGTTGGACAGGGTAAATCTTCATTTGTTCGTCACCTCACAATACAGCTTGCACATCAGGCACAACAAAACGGTCTTTCTCGTGAGTTGTTTTTTCCGTTGTATTTTGAATGTAAAAGTATTGACAGGGATTCAATGTCGTCATGCAATACATTCTGGAATGAGCTTGCAGAAAAATCAAGGCTCCCCCGTCCGGCACTGGATGCTGTGGTACGTTTCGGCAAGCCGCTTTTCATCTTTGACGCCATGGATGAGGTTTCTCCCGGACAGATGGATGCTCTGATAGATGCTATCCACAAGCATATTTATCATGAGAACAAAAATTCTTACATTCTGTTTACCTCCCGTCCCGGTCAGAAGCTTGTTGCCGGCAATGGCGATATGACCCTGGACAACGATCGCGCCATCGTCCGGAAGTATTCTGTCAAGGAATTTAACATAGAACAGCGGGACAAGTGTATTGCCAACCTTGTTGCTGCAAGGGGAATAACCGAGATAAAGGACAGTTTCCTTCAGACAATCAGCGCAAAGGAAAAAGAGATTGCCGACTACCGTTCTATTTCCCGCAATCCCTTTATGCTGCTGACGGTTTTCAACACATATTCAAGACACCGCCGGCTGCCCGAAAACCGTTTTGATGCTGTCTGCTGTGTGATCGACGATATTATCAGGCGGGATCTGGGCAAAAACGAGTATAATATGATTGAGCCTGATGAAATTAAGCAAATACTCGGTAGGGTGTCCTGTGAGTTCAACCATCAGCGTGACGAAGGTTACCCCCCTTATCTGGGCTCGTATGCTCCGGTGAAATATGCAAAAGAGCTTTTTAAGCATGACGGCAGCCGGGAGTATTATCAGGAAAAGATCACGGAATACCAGAGTTTTTTCAGCAAGAATAATCTCCTTGACGAAAACGGCTTCCGCCATGAGTTTCTGGCGGCAACTTATGCGGCGTATTATCTGGTTTATCTGATGGAAAACCATTCCCCGTTTGAGGAGGATGAGCTTTCTTCCCTCAAAAGCAATACCGATTACTGGAAGAGCGTGACGGAAGCCCTTCTCTGTCTTCTCGACCGCAAAAGCAAAAGAAGGGAAAACTACTATGCAGTTTCCTATATCGAGCCGCTGCTTGAGGAAATGCAGCATACGGAAACACCGGATTATGACACGCTTTGCAATGCGGTTTCACAGTTTACAAATAGTCAGCCAAGGTCTGCCCCGGTGCTTTTGCAGGGGATGCTTGACAGGGGCTGTGAGGGTATTCTGAGCGGAAA
>CACYDD010000183.1 GCA_902773065.1 uncultured Ruminococcus sp.
AGTTCCTCTTCGCCGTCAACCATGACAACACGGAGAATGACATACTCGCCTTCGCCGGTTTCCTCGTTGAACGCGGCCAGCGGCAGCAGGGCAACAAATCGGCCGTCGTCAGTCTCGATGGCGTCCAGCACTTCAAACTCGGACATGCGGCCCTCGTCGTCGATCAGGGAGATGACGGAATCGTCATCAGATTCATTTTCCAGCTCGTCGGCATTCATGCCTTCCGTATTCAATTCGTCGCTCATGCAGTAACCTCGCTGTTCTTGGTGATATACGCTTGACCCGGAAAAACGTCACGCTGCTTTCCTTTTGGTCATTTGTATTTTACACGCTTTTTTTCGATTAGTCAATAGGAAATTTGAGATATTTAAAAATAAATAATTTTTTTCAAGATTTTTTCAAAAAACTATTGACAAATAGACAAACATGTGCTATATTATAGTTGAGCTTAAGAGAGCGAGGCAAAAAGAAAAAAGTAAGCCGAAAAAAGTAAGCCGAAAAAAGTCGTCTGGAATCAATTATATGGGAAAAACCTTAGATAAAAGAATCCGGAGACTGTAAGCCGAAACTCAATTAAGCAAATCAATAGAAACGGGGTGACGCCGATGGATGAGATGACAGCCTCACAGAACATCGGAAGCGAAGCCCACGGATTTGAGATTGCAGCACAATAAAAAGGCAACCGCGTTAGAGAGTTTTTATAACAAGCAATCCGACATGCCGAAAGCATGGAAGCAGATTGACTGATGTATGATAAAAACCGACGCATAAATGATGATTAAAATGCCTTAAGAATTGTTGTTGCAAGAATGATCCGTAAGGCTTCTATACAAAATGTAAGCAAGGAAACGGTACGGAAAGCCGTTTCAAAACAAAAACAATGAATATGTCTGTTTACAGCGCAAAAGGATAGCTGATGAGCAGATTAAGGCCGCGCAAGATGTATAAAAATTACTGCTTTTAAGAGCCAGCGCATGCAGAAAAGTGAAAAACACAAAGAAGCGCTGAGATGTGTGATGTAAGGAAAAGAAAAACAGTTGATTGATGAGTGACTAAAGGAATTCCAGCCGGTCGTGAAATGGCGGGATTACCGATTACAATGAGCGTAAAAAGTCACAAGCAGTAAACATTATACACGAGATGATTGAATCGTTGAGACTGATCAGGCGAACAACGCAGGAACAAAGTCGTCAATGTTGATATAATGAATGCCGGAAGGCAATGAAAGGCAGCGGCAAATCCGATGTACCAATTAGAGGCGAAAGCTCATTGATGAATGAAACCTGACTTGAAGGGTTGAGTCCAATGAAAAGTTAAATGACACCCAAAGAAAGTTTATCGTTCAAAGCAAAGGCAAGTGAGCATTATGAAAAAGAAGTTAATGATGCTGACAAGAAATAAACGGTAAAGGGTGAGTCCAAAGTACAATTTACTTTGAAAAGGCGGAGAAATCGAAAAAGATATCCGCTTAGGTAAAAAATGAATAGCTACGGCGGCATAAAGCCGGAATCGGTGCCGATATTGGAAAAGATATCGGCACCGATATTTTTTCTTATCCTTATAAAAAACTTCGTAAATTTATTGTGAAAAGGTATGGACGAATTGGAATTTATCATGTATAATAGGAGTAGCAATGATCAACTGAATGGGGGAATATGTTTTGTTGATTCCGAATTGGGTCATCATTTTGGTGATATTGATGCTTTTTGCGGCATGTATGATTTATCTGGAGTTTATGAGAAGCAAGTATGTGCTGTCTGTGACCCATAAAGCGGTTACGGTCAACGGATTGCCGAGGGTGCTTGACGGCATGAAATTTGCCGTGATCAGCGATCTGCATTCCATGAGCTTCGGCAAAAAGAACGCCGAGCTGGCGCGGAAGGTCAAGCGTGAACGTCCTGATTATATCCTGTTTGCGGGCAATATGGGTGACGCGAAGTCTGTGGATGTGGACGCGTTTTATGATTTTCTCGATTCCGTGGGCAGAGACATCCCTGTGGTGATGGTGCCTGGGCGGGATGATCTGTGTCTGGGCAACGGCAGTGTGCATAAGAATTTTGTCAAATCCGTCACAGAGGCCGGCGGGGTGATTCTGAATAATTCCCGTGCGGAGATCAATGTGGACGGAGAGAAAATCTATATCTACGGCTACTGCCCCGCGCTTC
>CACYDD010000184.1 GCA_902773065.1 uncultured Ruminococcus sp.
GCGGAAGCGGCAAAAAATACAAAAAATGCTGCGGTGCCAAAAAATAACCGGCGGGTGCGTGACCGCACTGGACAATTTCGCGCTTAAGTTCTTAATTAACACAAATTCATTGCCGCGCCATAAGTATTAAACATAAGACGCAGCATGAAAATCAACAGATTTTGATCAGGAATTAGTATAAGAAACATTTATGCCGCATTCTTTTGGAATGTGGCATAAATGTTTAGGTATTGTAAAAAGTCAACCACAAAAAAGCGGGTGAAATAAAATGAAGAAATGGATGGCAGTGGTACTGATTGCGGCTTTTAGCATGATGGTCTGTGCCTGTTCGGAAAATCAAACAGACGAAAAGGAAGAAACCTCTTCTGTTTCTTCTGCGGCAGAAAGCACAGAAGAAAGCGATAAGGAAGAAATCAAAACGACTTCATCCTCGCTTACCTCTCCGCTTTCTCTTGAAGAATGGGGTACTGCTGCTAAGTTTTCAACAAAGGAACAGAAATACTATAACGTACCGATACGAGTGATTTCAGTCACAAACGGAAAGAACGCCGAAAAGGAAGTAAAGGCGTTTATGGATGAAAGCGAAGAATATACCTATGAAAAGCCGGAGAAAAATACAGAATGGATCAGTGTAGAATACGAATTGTCACTTGATGGGTTTCCGCTGGATGAAGAGGGTGCGGATGCCTGTGTGAGTGCTTTCGTCAGTGCAGCGGACGGCAGTGTCATAGAATATAAGGGTAAAAAATTTTCTTCCGTTACCGTAAATATGGTTGACGGGGAATACCACTTTGAAGGAATTGTGAAAGGCAGGACTGCATTTAAAATGCCGGAAAATTTAAGTGACTATACCGTTGCGTTTGGCGAATACGGCGAAACACAGGCGTATTTTTCACCGAATTCCAAAAATATGTTTTAGTTTGCCGTAAAATTATTGATAAAACTATTGTCAAATGCAAGAAGAATGTAGTATAATAACTTTGTATAATATAACAGGGAGGCAGTTTGTTATGAATCTTATAGATAAGGTAAGCACAGGTATCAGCGCATCTGTTGATCTGATCGTTGATAAAAACAGACAGCTTGCGCAGCTCAACCGTTTGTCTGCAATTATCAGAAATGAGACCGAAGTCATCAACCATGCTTATATTGCTCTCGGAAAGCAGTATTTCAAGATCCTTGAAGGAGAAGCAGAAGAAACAGATATGACACAGATCCGTGAAGTGATCAAGTTCTCCGAGGAAAGACTGAAAAAGGCACAGGCTCGTTATGATTACATCAAGGTTTACGGTGTGCCGAGTTCTTCTGTTGATAATGTTGAAATGACGGTTCATGCACAGGAAACAGAGGAAACAGAATCAGTTGCTGAGGAGCAGGAATCTGCCGAAGAAGAAAATGCAGATATCACGATCGCAGTAGCAGATGAAACAGCCGAAGCTTCCGGAACAGAGAAAAACGAGACTGACGATGAAGTCGCAAGCGAAGAATAATTCAACAACATTTTTTATTCAGACGGGGCAGACCGCTCCGTCTGTTGTTATAGGGAGTGATAAAATGGAGGCACTGTTAAAGGAACTGTCGGAGTTAGAACAAGTCGAGGCGATCGTTCTTGGCGGCTCACGTTCAGGAAAACATAATGATGAAAAATCCGATTATGATTTGTATATATACGGCAGTGAGCCTGTACCCGAGGAAAAAAGAGCAGATATTCTTGAAAAATATTGTCAAAAAAAGGAAATTGGTAATCATTACTGGGAATATGAGGATAACTGTATTCTGAATAATGGTGTAGGAATCGACATTATCTACAGAAAACTGGAAGATATTGAGCGGTTTGTTGCCTATGTGGTGGAACAGTACCATGCCATGAACGGTTATACCACTTGTTTCTGGCATAATGTCATTACCTCCGAAACTCTATATGACAGGGATGGAAAATTCGCGGCAATGCAGAAACGCTTTGACATTCCCTACCCGAAGCAGCTGAAAGAAAATATTATCAAAAGAAATATGCAGCTCCTCAGTGATGGTCTTCCGAATTACAAAGACCAGATACTGAAAGCTGTCAGAAGAAACGACAGGAACAGCATTAACCACAGAACAGCCGGTTTTCTGGAATCCTATTTTGATATTATTTTTGCCCTGAACGAAAAAACGCATCCCGGAGAGAAACGGCTTGTGGAGCTTTGCAAAAAGCAGTGTGAAATACTTACCGCACACTTTGAAGAAAATCTTGACAGGCTTTTTGATGATTTGCTGACAAACAGCGAAAACATACCGGGTGATATTGAAAGAATCATCACAGAACTGAAAAATACATTGCAGTTACAAGGGGAAAAACATGAACAATGATATTCTGGAAATGCTGATCGGTGCAGATGATTATGTTTCGGGCGAGGAACTCAGCCGCAGACTTGGTGTATCGAGAACGGCAGTATGGAAAAAAATCAATGCCCTCCGCAAAGAGGGCTATGTGATAGAGTCGTCAACCAAAAAAGGCTATCTCCTGAAAAGTAAGCCCGATTTACTTGATAAAAAAGCGTTATCCGCAAATCTTGATACGAATCTGATCGGCAGAGAAATTGATGTCATGCGCAGTGTTGATTCCACGAATGAGGAGATTAAACGCAGAGCGGCGGCAGGAGCAGCAAGTGGTCTGATCGTTGCGGCAGATGGGCAGACAGGCGGCAAGGGACGGCTTGGCAGAGTATGGAAATCAGACAGCGGCGGAATTTACTTTACTATTCTGATACGTCCCGAATTGTCTCCAAGTGAAATATCTGCTATCACTCTTGCGGCAGGTTATGCTGTTTGTCTTGCAGTAAGAGAATATACAGAGCTTGATGCAAAAATCAAATGGCCGAATGATATCATTATCGGCAACAAAAAAATATGCGGAATCCTTACCGAAATGGCGGCACAGACGGACAGAGTGGATTATGTCGCAATCGGGATCGGAATCAATGTCAATCACGAAAGCTTTCCCGAAGAGATCAGCGAAAAAGCAAGCTCACTGTATCTTGAACTTGGCAAAAAGCTTGACAGAAATGACTTTTTCCGTTGTGTGATCAGAAAGCTTGATAAAGTGCTTTCAGATTTCCTTGTCAGCTTTTCTTCCGATGACTTGAACGAGTTCAGAAGTCTTTGTGCAACGATCGGCAGACATGTTTCCGTCAGCAGAAACGGCACTTTGCTGGAAGGCAAAGCAACCGACCTTACCCCCGGCGGCGAGCTTGTCATTACAGACAACAGCGGCAAGGAGTACATCATCAATTCAGGCGAAGTCACCGTCCAAGGAATCTATTAATCAATGTGCAATGTACAATGTACAATGTGCAATGATTTTACATAGGGCATACATATGAAAAAACGGAGGAATACAAAAATGGGAAGAACCACATTTCAGCTTAACTGCTCGGATAATCAGATGGCGTATAATACGATTTGCACCATACTGGCTTCAAGGGGCTATCAATATGTTTTCGAGAACAACGAATATGTCTGGAAACAGGGGATAGGACTGCTTACTGCTGTCAAATACATCAAAGTCGAATTCCCTGCCGACCATGTCATTTTGCTGACAGGCTGGATTCGTCCTCTTCTTTTTCCTGAAATGGCACTTGACAACGGTTTTGTCGGGCTAATACCCAAACAGGAAGCGATGAGTGCTATCAACCAGATACGAGCTAATATAAGATAATAGGTAGAAGGTATAACGTGATAAAATATGTAATTTTTTGTATATTTACAGAATAAAACTGCTATGATATAAAAAAGAAGTAACCGCTTGTCGTGCAAGCTGCGCGGTTACTCTTTTGTGTAACTTGATTTGTATGGTGACTGTCGTAATTGGTTGGTCACCTTGTATTTTTATAATATAACTATTTTGGACGCTTGTCAATATTTTACTTTTCACAATTCTCAACTTTCTTGCCGCGCCCAAAATATAAAACCTGAAACGCGGCGATAATTTTAAACTCTCGTTTTCAGAGCGACCGTAGGGAGCGAATACGCGAATCGGGAGCACAGGCACTGTGCTGGCTCGCCGGGTGCGTGTCAATGCTGTGCTTCTGGTTTTATTTGAAACGCGGCAGTAAATGTGTCTTGATCATTAAAGTAGTGAGCGTACCGAACGGGTGCGTGACCGCACTGGACAATTTCGCGTTTAAGTTCTTAATAATATTCAAATCCATTGCCGCACCTTCGGTTTTGATACTTAGGGCGCGGCAAAAAATAATGGGTTTTTATAAGCTTGAGCGCGAAATTGACAGCGGAGGCACTCCGCCGGCTCGCCGACCGGAGAAGGATTCGAAGCAGTCGTCTTTTGTGAGGAATTCGCCGCTCAGGAGCTTTTCGGTCAGGATAAGGGATTTTTCTTCGGCTTTGTCAGCAAGCTCAAAAAAGCTGTCGTGGTGCTTTTTGTCGTCTGCTTCGGAAATCCATTCATTGTGGCGGAGATTGGCATAATCGTTTGTACAGTCGATATCGGTGCTTCTCAGAAAAACCGATACAAGCGGCGGTGCTTTCAGCAGCCTTTCACAGCTGCTGATGAATGCTTTTTTTAGTGAAAATCTGTCATTGATAGCAACAAGACAGTTGTACCAGTCGTTTTGTGCCCTGATGATTTCTCTTTCGGAAACATACGGACTGATACTGTAGGCTTTGATGTAGGCACAAAGTACCTCTGCGATTGCTTTTGCACATTTTTCGTCTTTCGGGCAGGATTTCTCAATGCGAAACTGACTGATAGGAATTCTCTTTTCTTTCATCAGAAACAAAGTATCAAGATAACCTTCGATCTGGTTGTGATAAACCGAACTCAGTTTGATATCTTCCAGAAAGGGAATATTGATCTTATCGTCCTTTGCCTGTTTATTGGCATAATCCAGTATATAGGGGTGTGCGAGACTGTCAAATGCGTAATGGGTAATAAACCCGAAGGCATAACTGAGGAGAACATAGTTTTCTTTGCTGTCAGCATAAAAATACAGAAAATTCAGAAGCTGTTCAGGCTTGCCGCCATGCATCACATGAGATACACGGGCAAGGCTTTTTTCCTGCTGCCACGGCATGATTCTGTGGGCAAAGAAAATATCAGGTCCGCTTGCACCCCATAAAAACGCTGTGCGGTTCAGCTGCGGCAACGTTTTTGTCAGTTGATTGTAAACTCTTTCTGCCAGAAGATAGTGAGAAACTACAGCAGGCATTGAAAATCTCCCTTTCCGTTATATGATATCAAGATTGGCGTAATTTGCCATCAACTTTTTGGTTCCGGCTTTGTCAAAAGCAATTTCAAGAAGGGTATCGGATGCCATCGGTCTTGCTTCGATGATCAGCCCTTCTCCAAAGGTTTTATGCGATACTCTCATGCCGATCTTATATTTGTTTTCGTTGTTCTGCTTCTGCGGCTGGTAGGAAATCACACGGCTTTGTGCAATATTGTTTCTTCTCTGTTCTCCCTTGGCAGCGGCGGCAGCACCGAAATTGGCTGGCCGCTCTGTTTCCTTTTCTTCAACAAGTCCTGCGGGAATTTCTGCAAGAAACCGGGAAGGCTTGTTATGTGAGGTTTTGCCGAAAAGTGTTCTGGAACGTGAATTCAGAAGATACAGACGCTTTTTGGCTCTTGTAATGCCTACATAGGCAAGGCGGCGTTCCTCCTGCATTTCTTCCTCCGCCATGGTTGCCATATAACTCGGGAAGGTGTTTTCTTCCATACCGGGAATGAATACAGTATCAAATTCCAGTCCCTTTGCACTGTGCAGGGTCATCATGACAACATAGCTTTCTCCGCTGCCTGTGTTGTAGCTGTCGATATCCGTAAGAAGGGCAATTTCTTCAAGGAAGCCCTGTAGGGTTGCAGAATCGGGATTTTCCTGTTCATAGCGCATGATACTTGATTTTAATTCCTGTATGTTTTCAACTGCTTCATCACCGTGATCGCTTTCCTTGCGGATAAACGGAATATAATTGATTCTTTCGATAAGCTTGCTGTACATATCGGAAATACTGTTGCCTGCTTCAAGTTCGTGTTCCATATCTTCAATAATAGAGCAGAATTCCAGAAGCTTCGGGCGGCTTTTGGTAAGTGCTTCAAATTCATCGCTGCGTTTCATGGTTTCATACATACTCTGACCAAGCATATTGCCGATTTCTTCGGTTTGTGAAACGGTTTTGTCACCGATTCCTCTTTTCGGGATATTGATAATACGTCTTAATCTGACATTGTCGTTGTGATTGCTGATAACGCTCAGGTAAGCGATCATATCTCTGATCTCTCTGCGTTCGTAAAAACGTCTGCCGCCGATAATGCGGTAGGGGATACCTGCCCTGACAAAATTGCGTTCAAGGTTTTGTGACTGCGAATTCATTCTGTAAAGGATCGCATAGTCGGAATAGCTGTTGCCCGAAGCGACACCGTCGGTGATAGTATTGATGACGAAACGGCTTTCGTCATGTTCATCATAAGCACTGAAATGAACGATTTTATCGCCTGCCGCATTATCGGTCCAGAGAGTCTTATCTTTTCTTGCAGCATTGTTTCTGATAACGCTGTTTGCCGCAGAAAGAATGTTTTTGGTAGAGCGGTAGTTCTGTTCAAGTTTAATAACGCAGGTGTTGTCAAAGGTATCCTCAAAATCAAGAATATTGCGGATGGTCGCACCTCTGAAACGGTAAATACTCTGGTCATCGTCGCCTACCACACACAGATTTCCGTGAACACCTGAAAGCAGCCGCACCAGTTCATACTGCATATGGTTGGTATCCTGATATTCGTCAACCATGATATAGCGGAACTGATTACCGTATTTTTCAAGCACCTCCGGGAAATTCTTTAAAAGAACAACAGTATTGAATATCATATCATCAAAGTCCATGGCATCTGCATTGACCAAACGGCTCTGATACATTTTGTAAATTTTAGCGATTGACAACAATCTGCTGTCGCCGTTTGCGTAGCTTTCAAATGCCTCCGGGGACATCATATTATCCTTTGCATTGGAAATTTCACTCAGCACGGAACGCGGCGGCAGTATTTTTTCGTCCATATGAAGTGTTTTCATACACTCTTTGATCAACCGTTTCTGGTCGTCACTGTCATAAACCGTAAAATGTTCACTGTAGCCGATATAATGTGCTGTGCGGCGAAGAATTCGTCCGCAGGCGGAATGGAAGGTAGATGCCCAGATATCAAGACCTGTTTCCCCGACTTTGTTGCAGATACGCTCTTTCAGTTCATTAGCGGCTTTATTGGTAAAGGTGATCGCCAGAATTCTCCACGGTGCAGGAGCAGAAACAGAAAGCTTTTGCACCAGTTCCTCACGCAGCGGTGTTTTATTCGCCGCAGCGGAGCGGATCTCTTCTATTTCGCTATCGTCATAATAACCGTATATTTTATCAGTTTCATAAGCTGTTCCCCAGCGCAGGAGGTTCGCGATCCTGTTGACAAGTACCGTCGTTTTTCCGCTTCCCGCCCCTGCAAGGATCAGCAGGGGTCCTGTCAGGGTGCATACGGCTTGTCTTTGCATATCATTAAGATTATCAAATTCGTTTTCTATGATCTCTCTTCTTAAAGCTGCCAGTTCTTCATAAATCTCTTCGTTCAAAATAAAACTTCCTCTCGATTTTCAACATTTTACTATCTTATTTTACATCAAATCTGCAATAATAGCAAATAAAATTAACAGGATAAATGTACCAAAAACAGATATTCGGCATATCATTGTTATAAGAGAAAAAAATTAAAGAAATTTTTGGAGATTTGACCTTTTAAGGTAAACTTTTCCGAAATTTTACACTACTTATGGATGGTTATTTTTTATAAAAGATTTGGAGGGATGATGATGTCAGAGAAAAAGGGAATCGATGTATCCTACGCACAGGGAAAAATTGATTTTGATAAAATTACCAAAAAACAGGTACAGTTTGCCATTGTGCGCAGCAGCTACGGCTGGCAAGCAGGGCAGAAGGATCAGGAATTTGACCGCAATATCAAGGGCTTTCGCTCAAAAAATATCCCGTGCGGAGCGTATCACTATTCTTATGCGCAAAGCAAGGAAGATGCCGTGAAGGAAGCAGAGTACTGCATTGAATGTATCAAGGGAGCAAAGCTGGAACTGCCTGTCTTTCTTGATCTGGAGAACAGTTCTGTTGCGCAGTGCGGCAAACGGGTCTGTACGGATATCGCAAAGGCATTTTGTGAGCATATGAAAGCGAAAGGATATAAAACGGGTATCTACATCAACCCGAACTGGCTGAACAATTATGTTTACAAGGATGAACTTCTCGGAAAATATGAAATATGGCTTGCCCAGTGGGGTGCGGAAAAACCGTCCTATAGCTGTATGGTATGGCAGTATAAGGTAGGCGCAAGCGGAAGTATTGACGGTATCGGCGGAGAAATTGACCTTGATATTATGTACAGTGATACTGATGAAGAGAAGAAGGATGATAAAAAAACAGAAACAAAATTCAAAAAGGGTGACGAGGTGGAAGTGATCAAGCCGATCGATTATGACAGCGGCGAGAAAATCACCATATACCCCGATAAAAAATATACGGTTATCGAAGCTGTCGGCGACAGGGTGGTGATCGGAATTAACGGAAAGGTGACATCGGCAATCAATGCAAAATACCTTAAAAAGGTAAACGGTAAGAAGAAAACTGTGACCTATACCGTAAAAAATGGTGATACGCTGACTTCTATTGCAAAAAAATACAAGACCACCGTTGATAAGATCGTTAAGGAAAATGATCTCAAAAATCCTGATCTTATCCATGCAGGCGAAAAACTGAAAATTACAATATAATTAAAAAACGGAACACAACTTTTGGTGTCGTGTTCCGTTTTGCTTTTTTAGAATGTTTTCTGACACAAGGTTATCCGTGGTATTGATAAAAATAACTGATTTCAAATATTTTTTATTGTATTCGTTGTTGAAATGTGATAGAATGATATTGAAGGATGATGGGGTGAGTCCGATGGAAATAGAAATACAGTTTCATGAAAAATATCGTCCGAGACATGATTTGATTTTTTCGATTATGTTTGAAGATGTCTATCTTTTTACAGTGCTTTTGAGGGCAGCGACCGGACATGAAATTATGACAGAAAAGGTTTATTCTCAGGCATCTCTGACACCCGAAAATATTTATGGCAGTTTTATCCGATTTGATAACTTTTCTCCAGATCAAAAAGATGGTACGCTGTACAGTTTAGACTTGCAAAATACTTATGCAGAAGAATTGCTGAAAAACCGAACGATTTATTATGCATGCCGTGGATTATCGGGGCAAAAGGTAATTAAAGGAAATTATCAGCACCTTAACAAAGTGGTCGTATCGTTTATTATGACAAAAAAGAAGAATAGTCAGCCGATTGAAATCATAAGTCTGTACAATCAAAATTATGAAAAATATTCAGATTTGCTGACACTGTACAATGTATATGTTCCTTCAGTCAGGCAAAGTAATGTTGTAGATGCTGATTTAAAAATTTTTGCGGCTTTTTTCTCGGTAGAATCCTATGAGGAAATGGTGAAATTCTACAATGATTATAAAAATAATTCTCTTGCAATTAAATTGATTTTACAATATAATAAAGCACTGGGATATGACAATCTTGATAGTCTTGCAGAAAAGGAGTTTTTTAATATGAAAATTACAGAAGAGGATATTGCAGAAGCAAAGATTGAATATGAAGCAAAAGGCAGAGCAGAAGGCAGAGCAGATTTATTGAAAAAACTAATTAAACTCGGAAACTCGATCAAACAGCTTTCCGAAATGTTTGAAATGCCCGAAAGTGAGATTGAGGGCTTGCTTGCTATGGATGTTTGACAGATGAATAATTGAGAAATGATTTGCAGTCGCTAATAAAATTACATGACCCCGACACAGGTATTCCCGTGTCGGGGTATTTGCATATAATCCGACAAAACTCAGATAGAAAAATTGTCGTTCTTAATGACTTCTTAATATTCCGTATGATACAATATAGAAAAGCAAAAAGAAATACTGCAAAAATTTGTAAGGGGGATTGCTATGTTTTTTAAAATGCTGAAAAGTGACCTGAAACAGAAAAAAGGTCTGAACGTAGTATTGTTTTTGTTTATTACTGTCGCATCGATACTGGTTTTTGTGGGCTCGGTTCAGGTCTATCAGTTCTGCACAGCAAATGACAGAAGCAAAGAGGTCTGTAATATTTCGGATGCGCTGATGTTCTGCGGAGCGAGTGGTGCAAAA
>CACYDD010000185.1 GCA_902773065.1 uncultured Ruminococcus sp.
GAAAACTACTTTAATTATTCTTTATTAATTATTCATTATTCATTGTTTTGGCCCGGTGGTCAAGAGGTTAAGACACCGCCCTTTCACGGCGGTAACACGGGTTCGATTCCCGTCCGGGTCACCAGCGGCGAGCCGCCGCACCTAGTTTTGCGTTTGATTTTTTCAAGCGCAATTTTTTTTGCCGCACTCCAAGTGATATCTTTTTTCTGCCTGTTGACATAACCGCCCTTCACAAATGTGAAGGGCGGTTTAATTTTATAATAAGGAAATTTTTCAGAACAATCATCAATTTTGACCCAGGTCGGTTCTGGTGTATTATTCTTTATTTATTAAAAAATGAATTGTCAATTTGTAAACCAATTAAAATCAAAAGTTTAAAATTCAACTTTTCAACCGTTTTTTGATTTAAATATTCATGATTATTTCGGCTACCAAACAGGGGCATGTTTTCCGCTGGGAGAACATTACCAACATATTTTTACCTCTTATAACCGACCTTTCTCAATAATATATAATTCATTATATTACACTACAACTTTATACAGACCGAAAATTTTATGCTGCTGCGTAAAATTTTGCACGCAAAAAAGCAGCATATCGTAATGATACACTGCTTTGTGATCGATATGGACTAAGACTGTCCGCCTCCGCCCTGTGGAGTACTTGCATAACCGACTGCCTGAGTCGTTCCTGTTGATTCATCCTGACGGTAAAATACGATGTTATAATCTCTCTGACCTGCACTGACATATTCATAGCTCATGTAATAAATGCCGCCGTCAAAGGTGATACGGTTATTTTCTTTAAACAATACATTCGCTTCATTCAAATAAGGATTGCCGCTGGTTGATGAAATTTTATTTGATGCAATATCATAAAGATAAACCGTTGTGCTGTTTGTATAGAGGACATCATAATCAAAATAGCAGATCATACCATTTGCATATGCAAAATCTATATCTACATTATCTGCTATCTTTACAATATCAGAACCGTTAAGATTCATTTTATACAGCGTTGCAGGCATCGCACCATCAGATCCTTGACTCTGGTCTGCAAAATAGACTGTATCTCCCAAAACGATAAAGGAATCAATATTGAGCTGCCTACCATAATTATCATATGCATCCGGCTGCGGCAAAGCAATATAATCGCTTTTGACACTGCTGAAGTCAAGAAATCCATTGATACCCTTTCCGGCAAATACGGGAGTTTAGTACATTGTACCGTTATACACATTCATTTTGTCGGAATAGATCGGTCCTTCTTCCTCTTCTTCACTGACTTCCTCACTGTTCTCCTCACTGATTTCTTCTGTAGAAGATTCTGATTCTTCTTTTGATGATGAAACGGAAGTTTTTACGTAATTCTCATCATCAGGTAAATCTGTTAAATAATATCCGTTCAGTGTCATATACCATACTTCAAAATCAGAATCGGACGCTGAGTACTGAATACATATGGACTGCACTTTATCATAATTATATTTATTTGTTTCTTTTGCATTATGACAAAGTTCTAAAGCTGTTTCCAAATTAATATCATCTGACAATGCCATCAATATTGCTAATGATTCATTTGGAATATTGGAATCGGTTCGTATCGATAACGCTTTGTTATTTTTATCGTTGATGAACAAATATACAGCTTGCGAATTTATAAGTTTCTTTCCACCATCGGAAAAATAAAATTTTTGACAAATATTCAGATCTTCCGTTTCCGTTTCAATTACCTGATTATACTTTTTCAGAATCTCTTCGGCAGTCAGTTTGATATCTTCCTTTTTGCCGAAAGCTTTGTTCAGGGTGTCACCTGCTTCTGCTGCATATTCGGGGTCATTCACCATTCTGTTAACAGAGATCGAAACAGGAACCAGTACTATACTCAAAATAAGAACAATATAAGACCACAGCTTGATTCTTAATTTCCATTTGTAATTATTCTGCGGAATATAGGAAAAGCTGTTTCCAAGCTTACTGATATTTTCGGGAGTCGTTGTAATGACAGGAGTATGTTCGCTGTATGCAGAAGAAATCGTACTGAGCTGCTCTTCATTTTCTAAAACATAAGCCTGAATAAACTTATATTTTTTAACATAATTATCACTCTGCAAAAAACCAAAAGCATTATTCATCCTTTTCAGATTTTGCAGGGAAAGAAAATATGCTGCCGATTCTGCATCGTCCGTAAATGTATTGAGCAGTTTCCATGAAACAAATGCCGGGTCAGCATTGAACTTTCCGATAAATTTACGTTCTTTGAGTGCCTGCTTGACATTCATAACACCGACCGCACCTGAACCGATTGCAAATAACAGAATGATAACGCCGCCAAAAATAACATTACGGGAAAATAATGCCAATCCTAAAAAGCAGCAGATAATCAATGCCAGAAAGTCAACAACAGATGTCAGAACAGCTGCCTTGAAAATTTTCTGATACATCTTCTGCAATTCTGCCAGCAAAGGCGGAAGCTGATACGGCAGCTGGTAGGTCACAGTACCTTTTTGCTCATTCAATTCTTCATTTTTCATATATATCACCTTTCTTGTTTTACTTCCGAGAATTTTTATACAATTTTTTTGTTATTCTCGCTTTTTGTTTAAATAAAGTATATAATATATATGAGTAATTTTGTTATGCTGTCAGCACAACAAAGTAAATAATTTTTGTGGTATGATTAATATGTTTATCGGACAGAGAAAACCACAAGTCCGACAATGAAGGAAACAACTCCCAAAAAAGAAAAAAAGATTGCCTGACTGATTCGTGACAGATTTCTGAAACCGGGAAGTCTGTCCCAGATCCCGAGATAATTATGAATACAAAACAGTGGTACAACAAACCACAAAATAAGCGATATTGTCACTTTCACATAGCCGCTCCACACAGGAGGAATATTCAGATAAAATGTCACAGCAATGATCAGTTCTGTCAGATAAACAATCATTGCTAATCCTGTCCGTACCGGCTTTCCGCTTCTTATACCAGGCAGCGATAAGAATATCCGCTCCGGAAAAGTCTTGCCTCTCATTTCCCTGTGGTTCAGAGTCCTGATGATTTTTCCGACATCCTGATATCTCTGTGCGGAATCTATATGTGTGCATTTTTTCACAATATCACCGATCAGACCGCCTGCAAGCCTGTCTTTCGGTAGCTTTCCTGTCACCATTACATTCAGCAGGACTCCGACTGCATATATATCGGTTCTTTTGTCACTTTGAGAAAATCCGAACTGTTCGGGTGCGGCGAAACCGGGAGTACCAAGTACAACCGTATCAGAACTTTTTTTCTCAGTAAATGAGCGTATAATTCCATAATCAATAATTTTCGCTTTTCCGTCACTTGAGATAATAATATTATTCGGATTGATATCTCTATGTACAAGACCGTTTTTATGGAGAGCAGAAAGTCCTCTGCATACATCTGTTGTGATGGATATAGCCTGTTCTTCTGTCAGTGTTTTTTTGTCAGCAAGCAGATCGGAAAGTGTATCTCCTGAAATATATTCTCTTACGGCTTTGAGTCCGTCTTTCGCTGCTGTCACACAAATAATTTTTGCAAGGGAAGGCTCGTCTGTTTTGGCGATTATTTCATAATAATCAACACATTCAACAGGAATTGTTTTCACAATATAAAGCTTGAGTGTGGAAGGCTGTATATTCAGTTCTGTCGTATTATTAAACGGATATAACGGCTCAAGCTCATTATAAATAAATTTTTTCGGGAATATATCACTCATAAAAACTCCTCATTATATTCAACTTCTGAAAGGATGATCAAAATATGGGAAAAACAACAAAGGAACTCATAGAAAGTATGCAAAGCAGCAAGGACTACCAAAGCTATCTGCTGAATCATAAGGATGAGATCAATTCTTCAAGAATGAAAATTGACCGTGCACTCAGTGTTATTTTAGCAGAAAAAGGTCTGAAAAAAGCGGATGTCATCCGTAAATCAGGACTTGACCGCTACTATGCCTATCAGATCTTCAACGGCACAAAACATCCTAC
>CACYDD010000186.1 GCA_902773065.1 uncultured Ruminococcus sp.
CGAACCGAAACGCTCCATTACCTCATTATAGGTATAACGCGGGAAAGGAGTGGGAATACTGATAGCCAGTACCTCTTTGAACAGACGTTTGATATAGTTTTCGCCGATCTCCAGAATATCCTCCAGATCCACAAAGGACATTTCAAGGTCGATCTGTGTGAATTCAGGCTGTCTGTCTGCACGAAGATCCTCATCACGGAAACAGCGTGCGATCTGCATATATCTGTCAAAGCCTGCTACCATGCAAAGCTGCTTGTACATCTGCGGTGACTGCGGCAGTGCATAGAAAGAACCTTTGTGAATTCTTGACGGAACAAGAAAATCTCTTGCACCCTCAGGCGTTGACTTGATCAGCATGGGTGTTTCAAGCTCAATAAAGCCGTTTTCGTCAAAGAAATCTCTTGTCACCTTTGCTACCTTGTGGCGGAGTATCAGATTATTCTGCAACTGCGGTCTGCGCAGGTCAAGATATCTGTATTTCAGCCTTGTCAGCTCAGCCGTTTTGCTGTCATCCACAATTTCAAACGGCGGTGTTTCGGATTCGCCTAAAATACGCAGCTCCGTTACTTCGATTTCAACATCACCTGTGGGGATGTCCTTGTTTTTGCTGCTGCGCTCTCTTACTGTTCCGACAGCGGCAAGTACAAATTCCGCATGAACGGAAGTAGCCTTTTCAAATACCGCCTTGTCGGTATTTTCGTCAAAGGCAAGCTGTACAATTCCTGTTCTGTCACGAAGGTCAATAAATGTCAGCAGTTGTCCGAGGTCACGGCGACGCTGCGCCCAGCCACAGACAGTAACCGTCTGTCCGATATGCTCACTGCGTAGCTCTCCACAGTAGATACTGCGTTTCAGTCCTGTTAAAAATTCTGCCATAATGATTACTCCTTAATTCAGTCCCAGTTTTTCCATAAAGGTATCGTTTGCACCGTTGACATACAACGCAAAGAAAGCATCATAAAATCCGTCATCCAGCGGTACTTCACGCTTTGCACCCGTCACCATGTTTTTAACGGTTGCCTTGTTGGCGGTCAGTTCATCGTCACCGATCACCATACTGAATTTCGCACCGATCTTATCCGCATATTTCATCTGTGCTTTGATTCCTCTGCCGACAATATCTCCTTCTGCGATCAGAGAAGCATTGCGAATTCCTTCCACAATACCAAATGCTTTCAGCTTTGCTTTTTCGCCGATTCCGACTACATAAAGGTCGCATACCGGCGGCTGTTCAATTTCAATGCCCTGACTTTCCAGCAGCAGCAGCAGACGTTCGATTCCCATGCCGAAACCGAGGGAAGGCGTATGCTGACCGCCCAGCTCTTCAATCAGACCGTCATAGCGGCCCCCGCCGCAGACTGTACCCTGTGCACCAATATCGTTGGATACAAATTCAAACACTGTTCTTGTGTAATAATCCAGACCACGCACGATTGACGGGTTGACTGTGTATTTGATATCCACTGTATCAAGACAGCTTTTGACACCCTCAAAATGCTCTTTACATTCATCGCATATGTATTCAAGAACAGTCGGTGCTTTTTTTGCAATTTCAGAACATACAGGACTTTTGCAGTCGAGAATTCTCATCGGGTTGCGTTCCAGTCTGGAACGGCAGGTATCGCAAAGCTCGCTTTCGTGAGCGGAGAAATATTCTTTCAGTGCAGCATGGTATTTCGGACGACATTCGGAGCAGCCAATCGAATTCAGTTCAAGGCTGAGATTCTGCACACCGAGTCTGTCAAAAATCGAGTTTGCCGCACAGATCACTTCTGCATCTGCATACGGAGACGGTGCGCCGTATACCTCCATGCCGAACTGGTGGAATTCCCTTTGTCTGCCCTTCTGTGGCTTTTCATAGCGGTAGCAGGAAGTCAGATAGTATGCTTTGATGGGATAGCCTTCATTGTATATGCCGTGTTCCAGCATTGCTCTTGCAGCACCTGCCGTACCTTCGGGACGGAGTGTCACGGATTCGCCGCCTTTTGTTGTAAAGGTGTACATTTCCTTCTGAACGACATCCGTTGTATCACCCACCGAACGGTTAAAAAGCTCAGTATGCTCAAAAACAGGGGTGCGTATTTCCTTAAAGCCGTAGGACTGCGCCTGACCGCGCATAATATCCTCTACAAACTGCCATTTATAGCTGTCACGGGGAAGAATATCCTCTGTACCCTTGATTCCGTTTGTAATCAGTTTCATTTTGATCTTCCTTTCGGATTTTTTCATAATTGTTATTATACAATCATATCGGAAAATTTTCAATAGCTTTGTTAAAATAACAGCATTTTTTCAACACTACTGTATCATTATTTCACTTCTGATATTTCCATAAATTTTGCATTGTATTTGATCACGGCATCAAAAATGGGGCTGTCATACAGCCCCGAATTGTCATTCTGTTTGTAATTTCTGAATCAGTGAATGATCATGATCAATCAAAAACATCAATTTCTTTGCTGTTGGTGTAGGAGTTGTTCTACCGCTTTCCCATGCTTCGACCGTTCTGCAAGATACACCAAGTACAGCAGCAAATGCTTTTTGTGTCATAGACAATGAATTTCTGACCTTCACCACATTCACATCGGGAAGCGAGCGTTTCCTTGTAATCGTTTCTACTTTTGCCGTTCCTTTTTCATAAGCAAGTGCTTCATCCAGTCCATCCATGACACTATCAAAAAAATTAACATTCTTAAAATTTTCCTCTATTTGTTCCATAGACAATGAAGATTCAAATTCAAGCTCTTTCATCATATCACTCCCTTTTGAGCATTTCAATCATTGTTTTAATCGCTTTTTTCTGTTCGCTTGTCAAATTTTGCTGTACATTTTTCGGATAAGCAAACAGTAAATATAACTTTTCTTTTTCATAAACATCAAGATATATTATCCTTGCACCACCTCGTTTTCCTTGTCCGTACAGCTGAAAACGCATTTTTCTTGCTCCGCCTGTACCTTGAATAACATCGCCGATTTGAGCATTTTCCAATAATTGATTTTCAAGCTCTTTTAAATTATCATCGTGCAATCCCATAGCTGCCCACGATTTACGGAACGGCTGAGTATAAATAAATTCTCTTGTCATAGCTTCACTTCATTTTATTAAATACGATAATATCGTATTTGATACTTATATTATATACGATATTATCGTACTTGTCAATAGATAACAAAGCTCAACCGTGCACTTAGTGTAAAATAATAATTGGCATATTGCTTGAGTGCGGCAATAAATGACGGTTTACAATAAACTTGAGCGCGAAATTGGGTGTGCAGGCACTGCGCCGCCGGGAAATCATTTATGCTTGCATATAATTAAATTTTATTGTATAATTTTTACAAATAAGAATATCGTGTCAAAAAGCTGAATTCAATGTAAAAACTTCCCCATGCCATTCATTATGCATTATGCATTATGAATTATGCATTAAAAAAGGTGGTGTGTGAATGATTGAAAAAATCAAAAAGCTGAAAAAAAGGGTTGATCCGCTGCTGGAAAAAATTGAACATGACAATATCTTTGCGATTGCGGGGCAGAGTGCGTTTTTTATGATCCTGACGGTATTTCCGCTTGCCATGTTCGGCGTTTCGGTTTTGCAGAATTTACACATACCTGTTGAAACATTCGAGAATATCCTCGGGCAGGTTCTCAACGAAACGGCATCGGGATATGTTTCCGAATTTCTGAGTAATGTCTATAAGGATGCTTCGGGAATTTCGCTTATCACATTTCTGGCAACCTTATGGTCGGCGGCACAGGGTATGCACGTGATCACTAACGGACTGAACCGTGTGCATAACACTTACGAAAACAGAAACTGGTTTCTGCTGCGTCTGAAAGCCATCATGCTGACGGTCGTGTTTTTTGCGATTCTTCTCGGCTCTATGCTGGTCATTGTCCTCGGCTCAACCATCAGCGAACTGCTTGTGCCGTATATCAAGCTTGTGCCGGATATTGTAAAACTGATTTTCCGTTTCAGATATTTTATTCTCTATATCTATCTGATCTACCTGTTTGCACTTTTGTATAAAAATGTGCCGAACCTTGAAAAAGAGGTAAGGCGTGAATATGGTATCCGTAATCAGCTTCCGGGGGCGATCATCTGTGCAACGGCATGGTTTGTGCTTTCTCTCGGAATATCGGTCTATGTTGACGACTGGGGCGGATTTTCTGTTTACGGCAGCCTTACAAGAATGGCAGTAATCATGGTGTGGCTGTATTTTTGTCTGATTTCCCTCATGCTTGGTGCAGAGGTCAATATTGTCTATCATGAACAAATCAAGAATTTCAGATTCAGAAAGCACAAAGCTAAAATTCAGAAAATCGAACAAAACGAACCATCATAACAACAACCGATATGCACTCCAAGTATGCATATCGGTTGTGTTTTTTTGTTAATCTATCCCGAAAAATCCGGGAATGCTATCATTTTCAATTTTGTTGATAAAACATTCTCCTATGTCACGGATGAAAATAAAGTTCAGGCTTTTGCCGCTGCTCTTTTTATCGCCCTTTGTCGCTTTAACAATATCCTCAAGAGAAAAATTCGTTTCGGTGGGCATATGGTATTTTTTGAGAAGATCATATATTCTTTCGGATGTACCCTTTGCAGTAATATTTTTTCCTTCGGTAATCTTTGTCAGCGTAAACGCACCCACCGCAACCGCTTCTCCGTGAGTGATACCCGAATAATCATGCAGCTTTTCAAGTGCATGACCAAAGGTGTGTCCGAAATTGAGGATGGCTCTCTCTCCTGTGTCACGCTCGTCATTTTCAACAACATCCCGCTTGATGGAAACACATTCAAAAATAATATCATCAATAATGTCTTTGGCATTTTCTCTTTCCAATCTTTCAAAAAGCGGCTTACTGCGGATACAGCCGTATTTAATGACCTCGCCCATGCCGTCATTAAAGAATTTCTGAGGAAGGGTATCAAGTGTATCGGGGTCGATCAGAACGACATTTGGCTGCCAGAATGCACCGACAAGATTTTTACCTGTAGGAAGATCTACGCCTGTTTTGCCGCCGACTGAAGAATCCACCTGTGACAAAAGGCTTGTCGGTATCTGCACGAAATCAATTCCCCTCAGATAGCTTGCGGCGGCAAAGCCAGCCATATCTCCCGTGACACCGCCGCCGAGAGCAACAACGATATCTGTTCTTGTGATATTATGCTCAAAAAAGTGTTCATACATTTTTTCAATCGTGGCAAGGCGTTTTCTTTCTTCGCCAGCTTCAAATACAAATACCGAGGTTTCAAATCCGTTTTCTTTCAGCGAATCCTCCACCGTATTTGCATAGATCGGTGCAACATTGCTGTCGCTGACGATCACGGCACGGACTGCCTTTGAAACTTCACGCACATATTTTCCTGCATTTTTAATAATGCCGTGTTCAATATAAATGTTGTAAGGTCTTCCTGTTCTGACTTCGATCGTTTTCATTCTCCGAGTTCCTCCTTAACTTTTCTGCTTTGCGCAAGAAGGCTTTCAAGCTCTTCTCTGTTTCCGTTTTGCAGTGCATTTTTGATCTCATTCAGATTATCGATCAGAATGTCTATTTCCTCCATAAGAGGCTGTTTATTTTCCATAAACAATTCCGTCCAGAGTTTTTCGTTGATATGTGCCACCCTTGACACATCCCTGTAACTGCCTGCGGAAAAACCCTTGTGCTTCTTGCAGACAGGGCTTAACACATAGGAGCAGGCAATCACATGAGGAAGCTGCGAGGTAAAAGCGATCATTCTGTCATGCTCTTCGGGAGTGGAATAAACGATCTGTCCGAAACCTATTTTTTCTGCCAGCTTTGCGACTTTATCCACAGCTTCAAAACTTGCACCGCACGGAATAATAATACAGCTTGCACCGCAGAAAAGATCGGCATCCGATGCCGCAAAGCCGTTTTTCTCCTTGCCTGCCATAGGGTGACAGCCGACAAAGGTAAACCCGTATTGCTCCGCAAGCTCCGTCATACGTGGGCATATTTCGGATTTGATTCCCGAAGTATCTATTACAATACAGCTTTTGGGGATAAGGTGTGCATTTTTTTCAACAAATTCCACAGCCGCCTGCGGAAATGTACCCAGTATCAGCAGATCCGCTTTTTTCAGCGAATCTGGCGTACCAATTTCATTGATCGCACCGCATTCAAGTGCATCATTCAGCGGTTTCGGGCTGCGGTTCAGGCCCGTAACATAATGGTCGGTATATTTTTTGAGTGCCTTTGCAAAAGAGCCGCCAATAATACCAAGACCGGAAATAACAATATTCATAAGATCACTGCACAGATCATTGTCTGTGACTTCCTCCTTTTAACAATTATCCCGGCGAGCCGCCGGGGTCAATTTGCTACCCTTCGGTCGCTCTGAAAACTAAAGATTAATTTATCACCGCGTTTCGACTTGATATGCCAACTATAATTTCACATCAATAAATTACGTACTATTGCTGTTTCTCATGTAATGAAAAATATACTGTTGTGCAATGCCTGCTGTTTTGCCGAGTACTTCGGGCGTTACTCCCGAAAAATCCGCAGCAAGTGCCTTTTTCATCCATACGTCGATCGGAAAGGCTTCCATTCTGTGCAGACCGTACAGCAATGTACATTCTGCAACCTTTACACCGACACCTGTAATTGTCATCAGCTCTTTCCGACATTCGCCGATCGGTGCTTCATACATTTTTACAAGGTTGACTTCTCCGCTGCTTACTTTCTTTGCAGCATCAATGATATACCTTGCCCTGAAACCTGCCCGAAGTACCGACAAATCTTCCGGCTGCAAATCAGATAATGCTTCCGCTGACGGAAAGCTGTATTCACCGCCGATGTTTTCACCGAAATTTTCACAAAGCCGTTTCACGATACCACGAATTCTCGGAATATTGTTGTTCTGGGAAATAATAAAGGAGCACAGAGCTTCCCATGGTTCCTGGGAAAGAATTCTGATTCCATCTGTACTTTCCACTGCACAGGAAACCTGCGGACACAGCTGTTTGATTTCCTCTCTGATCGCATGATAATCACAGTCTGTGTCAAAATATTTCCGCCAGATATTTTCAAAATCCTTCTCATCACTGCCCTCTATAATGACATTATCACTGTCTTTATAGACTCTTGCTTTCTTTCCTCTGACGATACCCGAATAAGAACCATCCTCATTTTCGCTCCAGCGAAAGCACTGACCGCATTCAAAAGTATTTTTCAGATCAAATCCGTCCGAAAGCGTGAATTCCGCTCCTCTTTCCGTAATTTTATATTTCATCACTTTCTCAGCCTTTACATTTTTAAATTTGCCGTTCGCTCTTAACGCATATAGATAAGTTCATTGCCGCATTCCAAGTAAACGAAACTTAAAATGCGGCGTTAAATACGTACCATGCAAAAATTCAAACATTGTTTCAAATTGTGAAACAATAAAATATTACATTATTATTGACAAATACATTTATAAATGCTATTATAAATGTAGACAAGGAACGGTTTTAGCTGTTCCGCTAACATATCGGTCTTTTTATTTTGCCGCTCTGTATTGCGAGTACAGGGCGGTTATTTCTTTATGTACTCAATTACTTCTTTCATAGCCATCAAGACTACTGCAAAAGCGACTAATGTCAAAACATCAATCATCAATACACACCCCCTTTCTCAAGGGAGCTGAAACAGCCGCCGCCGCTCCTTACTACAGACAGTATTATAACATAATAATCATATATAGAACAATAGACACATTATATAATATATCACTTATTGATTTGTATAATATTTTATCAAATAAACTCACATTATCGATCTATTCTTGGTTTCTCTATCAGTGCTTTCGCCGTAACACGTATATTTTCGTTGCAGTCAAAGGTACATTCATAACTCCGTAGTATATTCCTCTTAATCAGAAAGCAGCATCGCAATCAGCAACAGCATATTCAGTATCAGCGAAATAATACAAAGTACCTGTCCTGCTTTAACCGAGGGCGATTTTACAGCATTGGGGGTCTTTTTTTGCTGAATATTATACTTTATCGTATTGATTATTCCTGCGATTGAAATAATCGTTCCAATAGGCGGAAGAGTAACCATAAATATACCGATAATACCAAGTGCTGTCAACTGAACACCTTTAGCGGAATCGGCCGGAATTGGCTTTGAGGCATTTGTATTGTTATATGCAGCAGTTGTCGGCGGAGTGACAATATTTCTAATTTTTGGCAGTGTGGTAGGTGCAGTGCCGCTGTTCATATTATTGTATTGATACGAATCGGGGTTAAAATCCGTAAACTCCGGAATAGGCGGAGCAGACGGGATATTCTGAGGAGCAGGTGGCATTGTACCATAGTTTTGCGGTACAGCGGCAGGGGGCGGCGGATATTCCGGCTGAGAAGCAAATCTGTCAGAAGTATCATACTCGTCCTGTCCGTATTCGATCTCATAATGATTGGTATTGTCAGACATCTCCTCGGCCGTATAGTCCTTCTTGTTCTGCGGTATTTTTTGCTCGGGAAAAATCTCGTCAAAGGACATATCAATAAAATTTTTACTCATCATCGCCACCTGCCTTAACGTCATTTATTTTAAAATCATCTTATCATAAAACCTTTTCAGTGTCAACCCGTCGCCGACGAGCCGCCGGTTCCAATTCGCGCTCAAGTTTATAAAACCTATTATTTTTTCGCCGCGCTTCAAATTTTAATTGCACAATGTACATTGTACATTGCACATTGCAAAAAAGGTTTTCAGACCGCAGGAATGTGTCCTGCGGTCTGAGTGATGAATATGGGCTGTCGTCTATATAACAACTTGTACTTTTGGTAAGCGGATGTATTTATCCATAAATTCCCTTGCTGAAATATCTGTCGCCGCGGTCGGGAAGAACGATAACGATGTTTCCTTTTGCACCCGAGGCGATCAGCTTTTTGGCAGCAATTAATGCTGCACCTGATGATGAACCGGCAAAGATCCCTTCTTTTTTGGCAAGCTCCCTGACACCTTCAAAGGCTTCTATGTCGGTGATCTTGATCACATCATCCACAAGAGAAATATCCATGGTATCAGCAATGAAATCGTTGCCGATTCCTTCAATATCGTAGTCGGCGTGTTCTCCTCCGCCGATGGTTGAGCCGACAGGGTCGGCAAGGATTCCTTTAATGTCAGGGTTCTGCTCTTTAAGGTAACGCACAATTCCTGTATAAGTACCGCCGCTTCCTGCACCTGCTATAAAGTAGTCGATTTTTCCTTCAAGATCCTGATAGATCTCCGGACCTGTTGTTTCATAATGAGCAAGCGGATTTGCCTGATTTTTAAACTGACGCAATGTTACTGCTCCGGGAATTTCCCTGCACAACTGCTCCGCTTTTTCTTCCGCGCCAAGCATTCCCAGTTCTCTGGGAGTATTGATAATTTCCGCCCCCAACGCTCTTAAAAGGGTTTGTTTTTCTTCCGAGAATTTTGTTGGTATGGCAAAAATGATGCGATATCCTTTGTTCAGGGCAGCAAAGGCGATACCAAGACCTGTATTTCCGGCGGTTGCTTCAATAATTGTTCCGCCTTGTTTCAGAATTCCTTTTTTCTCCGCATCTTCTATCATATACTTGCCGATCCTGTCCTTGACACTTCCCGAAGGATTGTATAATTCCAGTTTGGCATAAAGGTTGATCTCACTGTCGGTGATGATCTGACCAAGTTTTACGATCGGAGTTTTGCCTATCAGCTCCTGCATGGAATCATAGTAGCTCATGATTTTATCTCACTTTCCGCAATAGCCTGCTCAAGATCTGCAAGTAGATCATCAATACTTTCAATGCCGATGGAAAGGCGGATCAGTCCGTCTGTAATACCAACCTTCTGACGAATCTCGTATGGAATAGCCGCATGAGTCATGCTGGCAGGATGGCAAACCAGACTTTCCACACCGCCAAGACTTTCGGCAAGGGCGATCAGCTTCAAAGATTTAAAGAATTTTTTAATATCATAATTTTCGTACAGTTCAAATGAGATCATTGCACCGCCATTCTTTGCCTGACGCTTGTTGATCTCATAGCCCTGTGCTGTCGGCAGACCGGGATAATACACATTCTTGACCGCTTTGTGAGAAGTAAGATATTCAGCAGCTTTCTGTGCATTTTCGGTATGACGGTCAAGACGAACACCAAGCGTTTTGATACCTCTGATGAGCAGAAAACTGTCAAACGGACCTAAAACACCGCCTGTAGAATTCTGGATAAACGCAAGTCTTTCAGCAAGTGCATCATCATTTACCACAACAAGTCCCGAAACCACATCACTGTGACCGCCGAGATATTTTGTTCCGCTGTGGATGACGATATCTGCACCAAGCTCGATCGGACGCTGGAGATACGGTGTCATAAAGGTATTGTCCACAATAGAAAGAATACCGTGCTTTTTTGCAATCTCCGCAACCGCTTTTAAATCCGTCACCGTCAGCAGCGGATTGGCTGGACTTTCCACAAGAATTGCCTTTACATCATCTGTTATTTTGCTTTCCAGTGATTCAGGGTTGGTGGTATCTTCAATAGAATATGAAATATCAAAATTCTTGAAGATCTTATCGAGTACTCTGAATGTACCTCCGTAAACATTGCTGGAGATCAGAACCTTGTCGCCTGCTTTGAAAAGGCTGAGTACTGCGGTGATCGCTGCCATGCCCGAAGCAAAGGCAAAACCTGCTTTGCCGCTTTCCAGCTCTGCGATCAATGCTTCAAGAGCAGCTCTTGTCGGGTTGCCTGTGCGTGAATATTCCCAGCCTGTGTTTTCGCCCAGCCCCTTCTGTTCGTATGTAGATGTCTGGTAAATCGGCACATTGACTGCACCTGTTGCCTTGTCTCCGTAAATGCCTCCGTGAATCAGAGCTGATTCAATATTTTTGTAAGTAGCCATGATAAATTCCTCCGTTAAAATAATTTTATTCTGTTAAATGTGCAAATGTAACCATATACACTGCCATAATCATCGGTTCATTAAAAAGACCGCTTGTTTAACATTGGAAAGAGCGTTAAACAAGCGGTCGCAATGTAATATTTCACTGCATGACAAACAAGCCGCCTGTTCAACATCGACAGCAGCAAGTACAACAGATTTTTTCGGA
>CACYDD010000187.1 GCA_902773065.1 uncultured Ruminococcus sp.
CATAAAAATGTAATTTTCTTCCGAGCCGCCTGTATCAAGCGTTCCCGAAACGGTAAATTCAACCGTTGTTCCTTTTTCTTTCGTATTTTCATTTTGGCCTGATGTTTCGGTTTCGGAGGAAGGCACAAAGGCGATCGACATGGTATCGCCCTCGCCTACTCCGTACAGTTCGGCAATATCCTTACCGACAAGCACCTGACCGCCTTCCTGCGGCCACTGACCTGTCACATACCAGTACGGACTTGTTGCTTTTGCACCTTCAAGGTCTGTACCTGCCGCAATAACAGGACGTTCGTTGACCATGACTGTTTCATAGCGATATGGTGCAACACCGACAATATTGTCTTTATCAATATAGGTAAGTGCCGTATCAACATCTGTTACTTCAATTCCTTCGTCACTGCCTGACGGAACAAATATCATATTCGCACCGTAATTTCTGAACTGCTCTCCCATCTGACGGGGAACGTCATAGTAAATCGTGACAAGACCCGAAAGAATTGTTGCTCCGACCATAATCGCTAAAAGTGCAACCACCATTCTCGAACGTCGTCTCAACAAGGAAGCTGTGATCATACGAAAGAACATATTTTGTTTTTTCATAGAAATCTCCAATCAAACAATTTATGTTGGGTAAGTATTTAAAATCATAAAATAAATGTGCAAACTAATGGCAATTAAAATATAAAGTTTCGGTCAAGCCTTTTCAAAGGCTTGCGGAGTCCAGAGGCAGAGCCTCTGGTCAGGGGCTTGGGGGCGAAGCCACCAATAATATCATCTGCCGTGAAGTACTTCAGCAGGTCTGAGCCTGAGAAGCATTCTGATGGCAGGAATACTGCCTGCAAGCGTTACCGCTATAATGGCAACCGCTACAATGGGAATGACCATCGGCTTCATGTCGATCGCCGAACCGAATACGCTCCAGCCGATGATCTGTGCAAAGCCGTAGCCTGCAAAATAACCTGCTACTCCGCCAATGACCGCTGTGATCATGATCTCTGTCAGTACCACACCTAAAATTGAACCGTCTTTTGCGCCTATCGCTTTCATTAAGCCGATCTCGTTACTTCTTTCCATAACGCTTGCTGTAACAAGGTTGGAAATACCAAGAGCCGCACCGATCAGGCTGAATATAGTGATCAGGATCATCAGAAGTTCGGTCTTTTCCATAATAGAGCCTTCCGACTCCGCCACCTGACGAACAGGAGAAGCAACTGAATCTGTGATCACTTCCTGAATCTGATAGCAGATAGAGCTTACATAAGCGGTACAATACCATGTTTCATACTGGCTGACAGAAAGTGCTTCGGGATTTTTTGCTGCTTTTCTTGCCAGCTCATTATCGGGAGTCGTCAGCGCACTAACTTCAATACTGCTGAGAAGTCCTTTGCAGTCAGCAAGATTCTGTGCCGGAGCAAGTGAAGTATAAATATAATCGTCCTCGTCTCCGCCTGCATCATAAATTCCCGTAACAATCAGTGTTTCTTTGCCGTTTTTCGTTTTGACTTCGATGGCATCTCCGACACTGATATTTTCCTTTTTGGCAAGAGCCGAACCGATCATGGCGGCATTTTCCGAACCGTTTTTCTGTTCATCGATCCAACCGCCCTGTGAAACATCCCACCAGGTTCTGAGGTTTGCGATACCTGTGTCAAGTGTTTCACCTGTCGGCAGCTCCATATGATGATTGAACCATGTTCCGACAAGCTTTGCTTCTTCTCCGTCGGAAAGTGTGACCTTTGTATCAACAAAGGGCGTAAAATCAACAATATTAAATGCCCAGAAAATCGTTTTGATATTGCCAAGCTCCGATTCAAGAAGGTGAGAACTTTGTACGCTATCGCTGTCCTCCACATCATAAAGCTCGGAAATGATCGAATTTTCCTTCGGTACTACGGTGATATTCGCACCGTATGTTTTCAGTTCCTGATTGACCTTGTCGCCGACATCCATCATCACATTCAGCATGGCGGTAGCAAGCGAAGCTCCTAAAAGAATGGTGAATGCGATCATGAGCATTTTGCCCTTTTGTCTGAACATTGCACCTCTTAACATTCTGAAAAACACTTTGCCGCCCCCCTTACTTGAATTTATTTTCATTTTCGATCAGCGTTGAAGTCGGAATAATAATGTAACCATTCTTTACGCTGTAATCGATCACAATCGGGTTGCAGCCGCCCTTGAAACCAATAGTGTTGATATTCATAACAACATCACAAAGCTTGCAAACAACCTGTCCGTCACGTTCATAATATCCTGTTTCACCGCAGATATCACAGGCATCCAGACCGACACCATAAGCACGGGAATTCGGCTTTTTAATGATGATAAAACGCACTTCAATATTATTCGGCGTTTTATAGATAAATCTGTGCAGATGTTCATCCTCAACCTGTTCAAAAGATATGTACAGGCTGTCGCCCCTGAGTTCACATTCTTCGGCAGGAGAGAGCTGTATTTCCTGATTGTCAAGTGCATAAACCACAGTAAGATTCAGTATTCCTACAATCAGAAATACCGTCATGGCTGTTGCCCAGCGGCGACAGCTTCTCATTCCGGCACGGATCTTTCTCAGCTGTGCAGGATTGTCATATTCCTGTGTCACCTTGGTATTTTTAATAAAAAGAATTACTGCAAAAACTGCTGCTGCTACGATTGCCGCATAGATAAACCAGTCGCTGTAGTTCTGAAGAACTTTGACCACTTCAAAAACATCGTGCCTGATCGGGCTATTGAACGGAATAATTCTTCTTGTCAGAAGAATATTCAGAAAGCTGCCGATAAGACTTGCTGTAAAAATCGAAATTCCAACTCTCATGAAAATAACATTCAGAACCTTTGAAAGTCTTGTCGCCATACGGTAAATTGCCATTGCAATGACAATCATGCAAATAAATCCTAAAATCCAGCCTATGAACCTGTATATAAAATCAGTAGAGAAAATTGAATTATCCGATACATCGAAATTTGTCGGATAGGCAATGGCATCAGGCAAAGAATAAAACCAGATCAGTGCCGTCAGCAAACCGCCAAGCACCATTGCAATATATTCACCCGGTTTTTTTGTCACTTTTCGCAGCGGTCCTATCGTAAATATGATAAAGATCACAAAACCGATAAAAAACACTGTCAGTGTCCGCATATTCCACAAACTCATATCAAACTTTTTGGTCGTATTTTTAAAATAAGACATTACTCCGGCAGCGATCAATCCAACTCCGCAGGCGATAAACTGCGAATTTCTTCCCTTTCTGCCGTAAAACATCTTCATAAAGGAAAACAAGACACCTGTGATAATAGCAGCAAGTATCAGGTCTTCCGTAACAAGATACAAATATTTCAGCATAATATAACCTCTGTTATGATAATAATGCACATTGTTAAAGCAATTTAACTTTTCCCTTCATACGCAAAAGAGTGATAACAGCATCAATGATACTGTTACCACCGCTCATGCTGTGCATAACACGAATTTTCAGATTACCAATCCTGTACTGTGTAATCCCAGTTATCGAATGTAACCTCGATCGGATCTTCCCAGAAACGTCCCTTAACACCTGTCTCATCATCAACATGGAGAAGGAAGCCGTTTTCTACAGGGCTGTGAAGTGTGAATGTTACAGAATATGTGTCAGACTTGTCAAGCTTGACATTGGCACCGTAGTGAGGACCGTCATCAGCGTTCATTACCATGAATGTACCGCTTGCTGCTTCCTTTTTGTCAGAACCTACGATCTTGTAGTCAACTGTCAGATACGGAATCCAGTCGCCCTTACCGAAACCAAGTTCATTTTCGAGAGCAGAAATATCAGCCTCGAGGTGAATGTTGTAACCCTCGCTCTTGATATCGTTCTTGCCGTCGCCCTGCATATCTACAGGCTGGAAATATACTGCTGCAAGGTGAATCGGAGCACCTTCAACGTCTGTTTCGCTGATCGGAATCTCTGTGAAACCGCCGTCCTCGTCCGGAGCTGCTGCACCGTTATCATCGTCAGCGTTCGCATCATCTGCTGAAGCATCAGCATCTGTATCAGCTGCAGAAGCTGTGCTTGCTGCTGTGTTGTCGTTTGTACTGCTGCTGTCTGAACCGCTGTTTGAGCAAGCACCCAGTACTGCTGTCATGGAAAGTGCGAGAAGAATCGCAAATATCTTTTTTGCCTTCATGTCATTTTCTCTCCTTTAAAAGATTAGAAATATATTTGAATAATCCCTTTACATTCGGGGTAATTCCTGATTCATGTGAAGCCATCATTTTGCCGCTTCAGATTTTGCCTTTACATTTTTCTTTTGGGGCTTTGCCTTTTCCTGCTTCGGCTTTTTTTCTTTCGGTTTGAGTTCCTCTTCAAACTGCTCCTGTGTTTCCGTAAGGAAATGAATTCCTTCCGCAACACTGATAAACGCCGGGATAAATGTCCAGCAGAATGCAAAATAAAGAAGACCCTGACCATATTTGCCAAGATAGAATTTGTGGATACCAAGACCACCCATTACTATAGCCAGCACACCTGCTTCATTCTTGTTTTTTGTTTTCCAGTTCTGCATTACAAAAATCATCAGTGTAATGAGAATCAGAATGAGCTGCGGAATCAATGTTTCAAGACACGGATAAATTCCGAGTACATCGAATACATCATTGACCGGGATCAGATTTGCCAGAAGTTCAGGAGAAGTGTAACTGATAATATCTCCCTCGATCAGTTCCTTAATACCAGAGCCGAGGAATGAGATCGACATTACGAACATCAGGATCGATGTTCCGAGGAAGAACGGTCTGATCGGAAGTTTTACACTAAAGAAACGTATTATAATAAATACAAATACCAGGCATACACATCCGACACCAAAGCCTGACCATACGGGGAGTGTATTACCGTTAGAGCTTGAGATCAGCGGCTGATAGAAGAGAATCACCTCTGCACCCTCTCTGAACACAGCAAGGAATGCTGTAAATCCCAAAGTCAGCGCACTGCCTGTTTCTGTTGATACCTTCACCTGATCGTCAATATATTTTGACCACACTTCCGATTCGGATTTTGATATCATCCAGTTGCTGACATAGAAAAGAACCAGAACAGCGATAAGAGCCGTAATACCCTCAATAATTTCCTGATTTGCACTGTTTGCCAGTTTCAGCAGATCGAGCAGCCATGCTGCACCAAAACTGCACACAATAGCAAGAACCGAACCGATATAAACAACCTTGAGCTTGTCCTTATTGCCCGATTTTACCAGATAAGCAATGATCGCACCCACAACAAGGATCGCTTCAAAGCCTTCTCTTAAAATAATACCAAAACAAGCAAGGAAATTTACCATATTGAATCCGTCATCATTGGCATTTGCACCGATCACTTCATCATCCGAATCAGCATTATCCGTTGAAAGTGATGTTTCTGCCGTATCTGATGTACTGCTGTCTCCGTCAATGACTTTACCCTTGCTCATATGTCTTGTCACACCGGTTGTGCCGTCCAGCTTGTTGGCATCCTCACGCAACATTGACCTGAGTTCGTCAATTTTCGCAGTAACATTTTCGGCAGATTCATTGCCCTTCATTGCGGTCTTACAAGCTTTGAATTCAAATTCCATTGCACTGACTCTTGAACCGGAGATCGCACCCATGGTGGTTTTTTCAAAACCTGTGATCTCATAATAGCCGTAGTACGCATCGTTAATGGCATCTACACCTGCATCGGCATCTCCGCCTTTATAAATCTCATCGGCTGCATCCAGTACATCCTCCATGGCATCCACCACAAAGCTCCATGTCAGTTTATCAGGCTTTCCGTAGGTAGCCTTATAATCCTTCCATGTTTTGCAGTAATCTGTCGCTGCACTTACACTCGTACTAAGAATGCAAAGAACCGTAAGCAAAATGGCGGTCATCAATGACGCAGTACGCAAAAGCTTTTTACGGCTTTTTGCTTTTATCATTCCTGATTCCTCCCCTATCTGTCAGCAGAATAGCAGTATTAATTAGTTAGAAAAGACTAACCTCGATACCTTTCAAAACCGACTCCGCTGATTTTTCAGACTGAGTCGGTATGTCCGGTCTTATCTGTCAAACAACTCCACTGTTTCGCCTGAAATTATAGCATACTGAAAAACCGCTTGTCAATGAAATTAGTTCAATTTAACAAACCTAAATTGAAAGTTTGTTAGATTGAACTAATTCCAACCGAAAAATTTAGTTAAATTTGTCAAACTGTTTTATCAGCGTTCCTTCATTCATTCGATATACAGAGTCTGCATACTGTTTTGCTTCGGCTTCGTGGGTCACGATCAGCACAGCTGCACCGTCATCTGCTGTTTTTCTTAAAAGTCTGAGTATGATTTCGGTGTTTTCGTCGTCAAGGTCGCCTGTCGGCTCATCTGCCAGTATGACTTCGGGAGAGTTGATCAGTGCCCTTGCAATGGCAAGCCGTCTTACCTCGCCGCCGGAAAGCTCCTTCGGGTATGAATCCGCAAGATCAGCGATCCCGACTTTTTCAAGAAG
>CACYDD010000188.1 GCA_902773065.1 uncultured Ruminococcus sp.
ATGTATTTGCAAAAGATGTCAATGAGTACAGCATTGTTGTTTCTGCAGCAGGTTATGAGGATCTTGCTTTCACAGTAAAACGTGAGGTAGTTTCTATCGAAAATTCAGATGTAAAACTCAGCCTTGAGGAATTCCCCTATGACGGTTCTGCAAAGACACCGGATGTAACAGTTATTAATGAAGCCGGAAATGTTGTAGATCCTGCAAACTATGATCTTGAATACAAAGATAATGTCAATGCCGGTTCTGCTTCTGTTACAGTAAAAGCAAAGGGCGAATACACAGGAACACTTGTTAAAGAATACATCATTAACCCGAGAGATATCTCAACATTCGAGGCAAGCCTTTCCGAAACAGCTTATACCTACAACGGTTCAGCGAAAAAGCCTGCTGCAACAGTTAAGATCGGTCAGAAAACGCTGAAGAGCGGCACAGATTTTACAGTCACTTATAAGAATAATACAAAAGCTGGCACAGCTACTGCTACGATCACCGGTAAAGGCAACTACACCGGAACGATCACAAAAACATTTAAGATCAGCGCGAAGAAAGTTTCTTCTCTCACTGCTTCTCTTAAAACAACCTCCTACACCTATACCGGCAATGACCTTAAGCCAGCTGTAACAGTGAAGGACGGAAGCAAGACATTGGTCAGCGACACTGATTATACTGTAACCTACAAGAACAGCAAAAATGTGGGAAAAGCGACTGTAACTATTACAGGCAAAGGTAACTATACCGGAACAATCACAAAGACATACACGATCGCTGCACGTAAGATCAGCACAACAAAGCTTTCAGGCGTAAGTGCTTCTTACAAGTATACAGGCAAGGCTTTGACTCCTGCAGTTACTGTAAAATACGGCACAAAGAAACTCGTTAAGGGTACAGATTACACGGTTTCTTACAAGAGCAATAAAGCTATCAGTACAGCGACGATCACCATTAAAGGTAAGGGTAACTACACAGGAACGACTACAAAGACCTTCAAGATTGTACCGAAAACCGTAACGATCAAATCTGTGACTTCGCCTAAAACAAAACAACTGAAAGCAACATGGAAAACAGATTCAACCGTAACAGGTTATCAGATCGCTTATTCAACAAATAAGAATTTCAAGAGCGTAAAGACAGCCACTGTTACAAAGAAATCTACTTCTTCAAAAACGATCAGCAGCCTTACAAAGGGCAAGACTTATTATGTAAAAGTCAGAGCTTACAAGACAGTAAACGGCAAAAAGGTTTATGGTGCTTACAGCTCCGTGAAATCGGTTAAAATTAAATAATATCCGATTTTGACCGGTACAGCAAGGCTCTCTCCACAGAGGGCCTTGCAATGCTGTATTTTAATGCATAATTCATAATGCATAATGCATAATGAGCAAAGTGGCAGGATTTGTACAAAATTCAGAGCGAAGCTTTTTTTATGTGTAATGTGGAGAATGGAATAAGTTAGTGATGAAAAGTATTGAAAAAGAAAAAAAGAGCTTAAAACGGGATATGATTCTGTTGGGAGTCTTTGTGGTCACAGGGCTGCTGATACTTTTATTTGTGCTTCTGACAGGGCAGAACGGCAAAAGTGTAGAGGTAAGCGTTGACGGAAAGACTGTTGGTATATATGATTTAAACACAGACAGAAAAGTGGAAATTCAGGGGCTAAACGGAAAAAACTACCTTGTGATAGAAAATGGTGAAGCTTATATGGAAAAGGCAGAATGTCCCGACGGTCTGTGCGTGAATATGGGAAAAATCAGCAGACAGGGTCAGTCTGTGATTTGTCTGCCCAATAAAGTCGTTGTGAAAATTGTCGGTAATGAGGCAGAAGAAAGCTCCGACGATATTGATATTATCGTAAAGTAGGAACAAGCTATGAAAAAGGGAAGAAAAGGAATCAATACAAAACAAATTGTTTCATACGGCATTATGATCGCACTGGCACTGGTATTCAGCTATGTGGAATCTCAGATACCGGCGTTTTTTGCCGTACCCGGCATGAAGCTCGGACTGACGAATGTAGTCGTACTCTTAGCTTTGTATAAAATGGGGAACGGCAGTGCGATGGCGATCAATATTCTGAGGATCGTACTGGTTTCAGCAATGTTTGGCGGTCCTTCTGCAATGATGTACAGTCTGGCAGGAGGTTTGTTATCAACAGTTGTGATGATACTGTTGAAAAAGACAGATAAATTCAGGATTGTGACTGTCAGCGTGGCAGGAGGAATTTTCCATAATATCGGGCAAATTATTGTTGCAGTGATCGTACTGAACACGACAGGAATTGCATGGTATCTGCTGATCTTATGGTTTACAGGCATGATCACAGGGGCAGTAATAGGCATTCTGGGAGCGGAACTTGTCAAAAGACTTCCCGATAAATTATTCTGAGAGGTATATTATGAACAAATGGATAAAATCAGCGGCGGTCGTTCTGCTGTATGCGTTAATGCTTGCTGCCTGCGGCACGGAAAAAAAGAACACAACAGAAATATCCGAATCCTCGTCTGTTTCGTCTGTTTCTCAGACAAGTGAAGGGGAAAGCACAACTGCAACAGAAGATATCTTCGCAATGGATACCTTTATGACGATCACCGCCTATGGTGCTAATGCACAAAAGGCAGTTTCACAGGCGGTGGAGGAGATTCAAAGGCTGGATTCTCTTTTGTCGGTAAAAAATGAAAGCGGCGAAGTCTGTGCCATTAACAAAAATGGCGGCGGAACGCTCAGTGAAGATACAGCGGCACTTGTTGAAAAAGCCTTGTGGATCTATGAAACAACAGGCGGTGCGTATGATATCACTGTTTATCCTCTGATGGAACTCTGGGGATTCACAGGAGATACACCTTCTTTACCTGAAAGTGATCAGATCAAAGAGGTATTACAAAAATGCGGCAGTGAAAAGCTTACCTATAAAGACGGTGTGCTGACGCTCGGCAAGGGTCAGGGTATCGATTTCGGCGGTATTGCAAAGGGCTACACAAGTGCAAGGATCATGGAAATTTTTGAGGAAAACAATATTGACTCGGGCGTTGTGTCGCTCGGTGGAAATGTGCAGTGCTACCGCAGAAAAACTGACGGAACACTCTGGCGGTGCGGTATTACCGACCCCGACAGCCCCGATGACGGAAGTCTGATCGGCAAAGTTGAGGTAGAGGACAAGGCGGTCATTACCTCGGGCGGATATGAAAGATTTTTTGTTGACGAAAAAAGCGGCGAAACCTATCATCACATCATGGACCCAAAAACAGGCTATTCCGCAAAAAGCGGTTTAAAATCCGTCACGATCGTAAGCAGTGACGGCACACTGGCGGACGGTCTTTCCACTGCCTGCTTTGTCTTAGGGGCGGAAGATGCTGTAAAATACTGGAAAAAATACAGCGATCAATTTGATATGATCCTGATGACGGACGAAGGAAAGCTGATCGTGACAGAGGGACTGGAAAGCAGCTTTTCATCAGACCTGGAATTTGAAATGGTTAAGAAGGAGTAATAAAATGATCAATAAAACGATAATCAAGATACTTGCACTGCTTTCGCCTGCACTGCTGGTCGGCGGTTCATGTGCTGTGAGCATTGCAGTCAATCAGACGAATACGGAGGTTGTCAGTAATGCGGCTGCAGGAAATTCTGTAAGTGAAAACAGAGGTATCAATGCAGCAGCAGGAAATGCCGATAATGACATCAATACTGAAACTGCGGAGAATGGTACAGAAGAAACAACAGAATCTGTGGAGGAAAATACCGATGTGACCGCGGAAACTTCCTCGGCAGATAAGGCAGCATCCAAAAACAGCAAAGCAAGTCAGACCTCACAGCAGAGTCAGGCTTCGGGTGTTTCCGGCAGCAGCAGAACAACATCCGATACCTCGCAGGCTTCTCAAAGCAGTGGAACGGCTGTACAGAAGAAAAACCGCACTCAGGTTTCTCCGGGCAGCGAAAGCAGCAGTTCTGCAAAGCAGGGAACAAGTAAAAGTACAAGCAATCAAAAGAGCAGTTCCAAAAACAGCTCATCCAAAAAAAGCACAACCTCGCCAAGCGGAGGAAGTTCCTCCCAAAAAACATCAACTCCGGCCGGCGGAACTTCTTCCAACAGCAGCCGCAGCAGTTCTCAGACAACAAGACCGTCGGGAAATTCAGGCGGAAGTTCTTCCACGAAATCCACACAGAACAATAACAGCAGTTCAAACAACAGCAGTACGACAAATAACAGTACGAACAACAGCAGCAGTAATACTCAGTCAACTGCCCCAAGTACGACAACGCAACAGCAAACACCACAGACGACAACTCCCTCAACATCAACACCTTCAACAACGACAACAACTCCCTCAACGCAAACACCGACTGTAACAGCCGAGCCGCAGGGATTGTATAAAGACGGTACTTATACATCAACTGTAGTGGTTGATGATACAGAAACCTTTACCTTTTTGTATGATTTGAAGGTGACAGTGACGGTAAGCGGTGGAAAAATCAGTAGTGTTAAGGCAAAAATTACAAATGATTATGATGATGTATATGATAAAAATAAAACATTTGTCACAAAATCAATCAATGGACTAAATCCGAATATCGTAAACAATCAGGGTACGAGCGGAGTTGATACCATAAGTGGTGCTACATTTTCATCAAAAGCGATTCTTGAAGCTGTGAACAACTGCATTGCACAGGCAAAACGCTGACGGAGAGGAAAAATGAAATATACGGAATTTATCACAAAATTAGTTTCTCTTGTGGTGATTATCGGAAGCCTTGCCTCCTTTCAGGTTGTAGCTAACGGCAGGGCAGAGGAAGCGGCAAGAGTGAAAGCAGAACAAAAAGCGGCGGCAAAAGCCGAAGCGGAACGTAAAAAAGCAGAAGCAAAGGCAGCAGCCGATAAAGCGGCTGCCGAGGCTGCAAAAAAATACAAGGACGGTATTTACGAGGGAATCGGCGAAGGTTTCGGCGGCAATATCAAAGTAAGAGTTACCGTTACCGACGGCGAGATCACCGATATTGATGCTTATGAGCATAATGACGAAGACGATGAATATTTCGGAATGGCAGTAGCATTGCTTGACCATATGGTAGAGATCAATGACCCCGGTGTGGATGTTGTTTCAGAAGCGACATTCAGCTCTCAGGGACTTATTGAGGCAGTGGGTAATGCACTGGAAAAGGCGGTGAACCAATGACAGAGAAAACAAAAAAGAAATTGCCCCGGACGGTCACGGAAGTGATTATCAGAGTGCTGTTTTTTATCACCATGCCGGCGGCATTTTCGTCCGGATTTCTTGGTGTGAAGCATATCTGTTCTTCTGTCGGTGCAGGTACGCCGATACAGCTTGACAGAATATGGGTGCTGATCGGACTTGTTGCATTTACGATCATATTCGGCAGATTTTTCTGCGGATTTGTCTGTGCTTTCGGCAGCTTCGGCGATTTTGTCTATTACATTTCAGGGCTGATACAGACAAAGCTTTTAGGCCCAAAAAAACAGATCACCATTCCTGAAAAGACAACAGTGATCCTGCAAAAGCTCAAATATCTGATTCTTCTTGCAATCGCGGTGCTTTGTGCTTTGGGAATCTATTCAAAGCTTAGCGGCTGGAGTCCGTGGGATGTATTTTCCCGTTTTATGGTCTTAAAACCGCCCGGACTTGATTATCTTGTGGGAATTATTATTTTCACGCTGATTATTTACGGCATGGCTTTCAAAAAAAGATTCTTCTGTCAGTTTTTGTGTCCTCTCGGTGCTTTGTTTGCACTGTTGCCTGTGCTGCCGTTTTCAGGTATTCACAGAAATGAAGAAAACTGCATCAAAGGCTGTAAGGCATGTAAAATGAACTGTCCTGTCAATGTCAAGCTTGGTGAGGATATTCTGCGTAACGGAGAATGTATTTCCTGTGAAAAATGTATGGGGATCTGCCCGAAAAGCAATTTAAGTCGCCCCGAAAGAAAACTGATCAGGAATGATATTGTTCTTCTTGTCATCAAAGCGGTTCTGTTCTTTGCTATGGGAGCATTTCTCGGCTTATGCAGATTTTTCTGAAAAAACTGTACAAATGTAAATGATAAAAAACGCAGCCCGAAGCAGTGTGCGAAACTGTTTCGGACTGCGTTTATTTTTCTGAACAGAGAGTTTGATATAAACTGTAGTGACTGTTATCATCTTCATCAATAATATAAACAGAAATTTTTTTATTCCTCATTTTACAGTTTTTAATCACAAATTTCGTACCCTTTGATTTGCCGTCCCAAAAAGCGACAACTTCGTCTGCATAATCGATTATTTCAATATTTCTTTTCAGTGGTGCAGCTCTGCTATATTTATGATAATCGGGTAAAAATTCAGTAAGAGGAATATTGTTTTTCTGTGCATATTCTTTTGCACAGGAATCAATCCCTTTTGCACCTCCGCTTATGATTTCTGTTGTGCTTTTTGGCAGATAATGACCCAAATTATCAACAGATAATGTCCTTGAACCTATTATTGCTATTTTCATTATGATCTCTCTCTTTCTTTTTTGATTCTATTATGTATTGTCTATATTCTAACACGCATTGACTATAATTGCAATAAAAATTTCATATCCTAATAAAAAAATATTAGGAGAAGAATGATGTCTACGGTAACAGCAGTTAAAAACCGAATTTTGCAATTAACCAAAGAAAGAAATATCACCATTAATAAACTTGCCAATATTTCGGCTTTGCCGCCTTCATCGGTAAAAGCTATTGTTTATGGTTGGAGTAAAAATCCAAAAATTCTGACGATCAAAATGATGTGCGATGGTCTGGAAATAACACTTGCAGAATTTTTCAATACACCTGAATTCAATAATGGTGAAGAGTTAAAAATAAAGAAAACCGATTCCAATAAAACAGAAGAAAGCGAATACAACACACTTACCGCAATCAGGTACAGAATTTTACAGCTTTGCGATGAAAACGATATTCCGATATACAGACTGGTGGAACGAACAGGTGTTTCTACAGGTTCGGTAAATAATATATTATATGGTAAAAGCAAAAATCCAAAGCTGATGACAATCAAAATGCTATGTGACGGTTTTGGTATTACGCTTGCAGAATTTTTTGATACGGATGAATTCAATTATTTGGAACAGGAGATAAGATGAAAATCGAAACGCGGAAAGAAAACTATGGTCATTAGAAAGCCGAACGCAAAATAGGGTGCACAGGCACTGTGCCGCCGGCAAAAAATGTCATAATAGGGATGATTATTCCACGAAAATGACTTGACACATCTTATTGATAATATTATAATAATATTGTATTAATAATTTGTTCAATTTTTTTATGATTATATTGAGTAATATGTCATTCTGAGGGGATAATTTATGCAACTGTTCAATTCTCGTAATACTGATTACCGCTCTCCTACAGGAGCGGTTCCGTTTGAAACAAAGCTTCATTTCAAGATCATTCTTCCAAGAAATCTTCGGTGTTCGTCCGCTGTGGTTTGCCTGAAAGATGATAAATTCGGAGATACCAATGTTTTCAGTATGTTCTGGTGCGGCATGGTCGGGGATGACCATGAAGCATGGGAATGTGATTTTGAAGCCGATCATGTGGGACTTTACTGGTATCATTTCGCTCTTGATACCTGCTACGGAAGAAGATATATTATGAAGGGCTATGGGGGAGAAGGCTACCTTTCCATGACCGACCATGACCCCAGATTTCAGCTTCTTTGCTATGAAAAGGATTTTGAAACACCGTCATGGCTGCCCGGCGGCGTTATGTATCAGATCTTTCCGGACAGATTCTATAATTCAGGCAAGACGAAAACAGGCGTTTATCCCGATAAGAAAATGCAGGAGGATTGGGATACCATTCCCGACTGGAGACCAAATGAGCATGGGATCATCACCAACTCGGACTTTTTCGGAGGCGACCTGAAAGGTATTACCATGAAGCTGCCCTACCTGCAAAGCCTCGGTGTTACCTGCATTTATCTTAATCCGATCTTTGAAGCGTATTCCAACCATCGCTATGATACGGGCGATTATGAAAAAATCGACCCTGTTCTCGGTGATGAGGAGGATTTCAAAGAACTTTGTGCAGAAGCGAAAAAGCTTGGTATCCATATTATCAACGACGGCGTATTCAGCCATACGGGAAGCGACAGCAAATATTTCAACCGTGAAGGCAGATACCCCGGAAACGGTGCCTATAATTCAACGGAATCACCGTATTTCACATGGTATAAATTTATCGAGTGGCCGAATATCTACAATTCATGGTGGGGCTTCAATACCTTGCCCGAAGTGGAGGAACTTTCCAATTCCTTTAACGAATATATCAACGGCGAAAACGGCATTATCAGAAAATGGATCAAAGCAGGCAACAGCGGCTGGCGGCTTGATGTCGCAGATGAACTTCCCGATGAATTCATCGAAAATATCCGTGAAGCTGTGAAAGCAGAGGACAAAGAAGCACTTCTTCTCGGCGAAGTCTGGGAGGATGCTTCCAATAAGGAAAGCTATGGTTCAAGAAGGCAGTTTCTTTACGGAAAATCCCTCGACAGCGTAATGAACTATCCGTTCAGAGATGCAATTTTAGGTTTTCTTGACTGCGGTGACGGCAGAGATATGATAGAGATCGTGCTGAATGTTCTTGAAAATTATCCACGCCCGGTGATTCGTTCGCTGATGAATCATGTCGGAACGCACGACACGGAAAGAGTGCTGACACTTCTTGCAGGAGAAAGACAGAACGGCAGAGGCAGAGAGTGGCAGGCAAATACAAAACTTACGCCGATACAGCGTGATTACGGTCTGAGACGAATCCGGCTGGCAAGTGGTATTTTATATACCCTTCCGGGTGTGCCGTGTGTTTATTACGGTGATGAAGCAGGTGTGGAAGGCTATAAAGATCCGTTCAACCGCACGACCTATCCGTGGGGACATGAGGATAAAGACCTGATCAAATGGTATACCGAGCTTGGCAAAATGCGTCATGCGTGTTCCTGCCTTGTTGACGGTGACCTGATCGAATACGGTTCAACAGGCAGAACGATGGGTTATATCCGCAAAGATGAAACTGATATGCTGCTTTGTGTTTTTAATGCGGCAGATTACACGATCCGCTTTAAAATGCCCGAAGAATTTGTCGGCGGTAAATTATATATGGGAACGGAAGCAGACGGTGATGAACTGGTGATTCCTCGTGACGGCTGTGCTTTTGTCTGGGCGCAAACACCGCCCGAGCCTGTTATTGCTGAGGAAGAAATTGCAGAGGAAGCAGAATCCGATATTGCGGAAAATGCAGCCGAAGAAACAGAAACTGTGAAAGCAGAATAAAATATTGAAGATCGCCTGCGGAATATGTAACGGACATTTTCCGCAGGCGGATTTTTTGAAAAAATTTGTAACTCTACAAAATTTGACAGATTATTATAAAAGATGAAAATATACAGGCGGTGATCAGAATGCTTATGCTTTGCCTTGCGGCAATCGACAGTGAAGAGGACAGAAAAAGCTTTGAAGAAATTTATCATGACCATAAAAATATTTTATATGCCCATGCGTTCAGTATTCTCAAGGATGTACCGTCGGCGGAGGATGCAGTACAGGATTGTTTTGTTGCATTTGCGAGAAACTTTTCAAAAACATATGCAATGGATTGTAACCAAATTCGCAGTTACCTGATTATTATAACAAGAAACGCCGCTTATAAGATTTATAATAAGCGGAAAAGGGAAATCAGCACGGAGGATATTTATATGGACAGGGAGGATACCTCCGATATGACGCTTGACACAGAAAATCGTGAGCTGAGAAAAAAGCTGTATGACATGATAGGACAGCTTGACAGCAAATACGGTGACGTGGTCATGCTGAAATATTACTGTGATATGCGTGATAAGGATATTGCACAGGCACTGGATCTCAGTGTTGAAAATGTTAAAATTCGTCTTTACCGTGCAAGAGCGATGCTGAAAAACAAACTCAGGGAGGGCGGTTATTGTGACTGACAGAGAATTTGACAGGCTGATCGAACGCTCCGTCAAGGAATTCGGAGATTCATACGGAACTATAGAAAATGAAGAACCAAATCATATATTTTCGGAACGGTTTGAAAACAATATGAAAATGCTGATCAGGCGGCAGAAAAAGAAAAAAATTGATCGTATCATCAAAATTTTCGCTGGAGCAGCGGCAGTACTGGTAATTGGTGTCGGGGTGGTAACGGTGTTACAGATGCGTATGTACGGAGCTGACAATGTAAGCTTGAACGGCAGTACAATTGTTCCCGACACTGCCGAACAAAATGAAGCGAGTACAAATTTTGCCGCAGAGGATGAAGATACCAATGCAGATATGGCTCAGAATGATGCCGCAGAAGATGACAATGCCTACAGTTTTAAAAATGATATAAAGCAGAATGACAGCTTTGATACAGAGGGAGAAGTTCCTGCTGCCAATGAGCAGACACCCGATACAGAGGAGGATGCTTCACAGCCTTGCGTCAGTGAAAATCAAACAGGGGAATCAGCAAATAAAACCACTTCCGCTTATGCGTATCGTGTTACCGCACAGTCACACGGCATGACACTGAAACTGACCGATGAACAGATGAATACGCTTACGGAAATGGCAGAGGAATTGGTGAACGATTCCAGACTGACTGTTGATTTGGCAATGTCTTATGAGGAGATGGATTCCTTTAAAACAGATGGTTACTATATCACTGTTTCCATGCAGGACGGAAGTCCGATTGAAATAAACGATACAGGCGGCAAAATTTTTATGTTTGATACGATCACGCTGATGCTGAAAGACGATCAGGGATATGCCCTTGCCGAAGATGAAAATGGTTCTGTTGTGTTTGAAATCAGTGGTGCAGACGAAATTTACGGTATCCTTGACAACCTTCTGAATCAATAAACAGGCGAGCCATAAAATCTCCAACAAATTTACACCAACATGAATAAAATATACAAAGGCACTCTTTGTCGGGAGTGCTTTTGTTATTCGATGATTGTTAACCTTTTCTTAAAAAATAGGTTGACAAATGCGAATGTGTGTATTATAATAATACATAGTTTCAAAGAAAGAAGGAATCAAAATGGATAACACCACAGAAGTAAAAAAGGAAAACGGCAGTAACAGAATGAAGCATAAAGCACTTCTTGATATGATTTATGTTGCGCTGTTTGCAGCAGTGATCTGTGTTTGCTCACTCATTTCGATCAATATCGGTGAAGTTCCGATCACGCTGCAGACGTTTGCAGTATGTGCCGCTGCTGCAATGCTTGGCTGGAAAAGAGGTACACTCAGCGTTGTCATCTATATCCTGCTCGGTGCGGTCGGTCTGCCTGTTTTTGCAGGGGGCTCGGGCGGTTTCGGCATTATTGCAGGCTCAACGGGAGGATATATTGTAGGATTTATTTTTACGGCTTTAATTGTAGGTTTTGCAGCAGATAAATTCAACCGTAAGATCGTTGCATTGGTGGTTTCTATGGTTGTCGGAATTCTGGTATGCTACGCTTTCGGTACACCGTGGTTTATGTTTGTAACCAATATGGATCTGGTGACTTCTCTTGGCTACTGCGTAATACCGTTCCTGATTCCCGATGCCGTTAAAATTGCAGTGGCAACTGTTCTGATCAACCGCCTTTCTAAAGTCGTAAAAATCTGATATGAATAATAATCGTTTGGTTTTACGTCCTCACCACAGCCTTTGTATACAGTTTTTTATAGGCAAAGGCTACAGTAAAGAATTTGTCAGAGGAATGACGGAAACAATCAGAATGCTTGAGAATGAAGATCCTGTTCTTACCCTTACAGCGGAATGTGATATTATTTGTGCTTTTTGCCCGAACAATTCCAACGGAAGATGTGTTTCGGAGGATAAGGTATGTGAAATCGACAACCGCTGCCTTGAAGAACTGAATCTCAAAGTGGGGGATAAGATAGGGTGGCAGGAGTTGAAATCGACAGCTAAAAGCAAGATTATTGACCGGCATCAACTCCGCAATGTATGCCGCAGTTGTCAGTGGAGCGATATTTGTCAGAAATAAAAATTTCCCGAAGGAAACTGAATTTGTCAGTACCTTCGGGATTTTTGTTATATCAACATCATAATTGCGCCTGCCGCTGTTGCCAGAATCAGTATCACAGCGAGCTTTAATTTCTTTTTTTCTTTCAGCGGTTTGATCGTGTCCCATACAATACTGATGACCGTACCAAAAATCAACAGCCAGATGGGTAAGAGCTTGAAAAAGACATTTTCTCCTGCAAACAGCATACATAAAAATAATGATATCAGAAGGATGATCAGTGCGGTTGAGACTGCATTGAATATATCCGATTTTGTGATCTTCATTGTTCCGGCACCTCCGCTATATATTCCCTGATCCTTTCCAGAACATCGGTATCTTCCCAGAAATAAGCATGTTTGATACCACTGATCGTAATAAACTCACTGCCTTCGGGGTAAGCAGTTTCCAAACGCTCAGAGCTTTGATAAGGTACGATCTCATCAGCATCGGAAGCAAAAATCAGCGGTTTTACCCTGATATTTTCTGCAAATTTTATTGCTTCCATCTGATAGGCTACCCAGAGTCTTGCCGGACCGTAAAAAATATTGAGCCTGCTGTTATACAGGTCAATTCCGTCAGCATACGGTGCCATCAGAATCAGAGCATCGATCTCTCTTTGCGAAGCAACATAATTGGCTGCACCTGTGCCGATACTGTAGCCGAGAATGATAATTTTTGACGGATGATAGGTTTCTTTGACATAATCATATGCTTTCAGACCGAAATCCTTTAAAGAGCTTTCGCATGGATAACCGCTGCTTTTGCCGTAGCCGGGCATATCAAGCATGACAAAATTGCAGCCTTTAAAAACTGTCCGGTCGGTTTCATTAATCAGCATAGTATAGATTTTGCCAGACGAAGGCTCGGCATTTCCGCCGAAATACAGCACCAGCGGTGCACTATCTTTTTCATTATGGATACGCCAGCCCGAAATATTACCGCTGTCGGTCTGGATGGTAAGTTCTTCGTAATTATCCAATGCAAGCGTATTTTCTGAAAGTATTTTGTTGCTTCTTTCATCAAATCCCGGATAAAACATTGCAAATGCGGCAAGCACCGTAAAAAGCACATAGGCAAGCATAATGACAACAACTGCTGCCGACAACACTCTTGACAGGATTTTCACAGGCTTAGGTGCTTTTTCGGTAAGCTTTGGTACAACAAGATAAATCACAAAAAATCCTGCCGCCATTGCACATAGAAATATTGCCGCCGCACGTCCCCAGTCAAAGTTGCAAAGCCATATGATTGTTGACACAAAGGCAAAAATCGTTCCGTAAAACAATGTATTTTTCATATCTACCTTCATTGCTGCACCACCACATTACAAAATATGTCGTTTTCTGTATTGTAGCATATGGTATGAGAAATTTCAATATGCATTGTGCATTATGCATTAATTTGCCGCATATGTTTTAGTGGGGTGGGACTATGGAGTTTGTATGTCGTTTTTTGTTTTTTATTGTTTTTAATGTAATAATGGTGACAGCCGGAAGTAAGATTAGGCGGCGGAGCGAAACGATAATGATGACAGTGTATCTGCTTGGAACGGGAATGATTTTTTTTAATGTATAACAAATGACGGACAGCATTGAAACTGTCCGTCGTTTTGTATTATTTCGTAATTTTTGCACAGGCAATCGCAAGTGAACCCGGCCCGATGTGACAGCCTACACTGAGCGAGAGCGGAGTTGCCTCAATATTGCCGAATTCAGGAAAAGCGGCTTTTACTTCGTTTTTCCATGACTCAACTTCAAATACGGTCATATCCGAATAGGCAATACGCAGCGACATCCGATCCTGCTCGATCAGTTCCTTGAATCTGCCGTCAAAATCCTTTTTCATTGCATTTAGCATAGAAAGCTTTGCCGCCTTTGTACCTCTGCATTTGGAATAGGCATCCAATTTTTCGCCCTGAATCTGTAAAACGGGTTTGAGATTCATCACATTGGCAATCAATGCACCTGCGGCGGTGATTCTGCCGCCGCGTTTGAGATAGGTAAGCTTGTTGACCATAATGTAAATGCTGGATTCTCCGCCATCCTCTTCCAGCTTGCGGCAGATTTCTTCGCCGCCGATACCGTTTTCCGCCATTGCTTTCGCATCGATGACAGACTGATACTGTGTGATGGAAATTCTGTGGTTATCCGCTACAAAAACCTTGCCTTCATAATCTGTTTGTGCAAGTGATTTTGCCGTGCGGCAGGAGCTGCTTAACCCTGAGGACATAGGTATGTAAACAATTTCATCATATTCTTTGAGTATATTATCCCAGAATTCTGTCAGCTCTCCGTGGGAAGGCTGGGTCGTGGAAACGGTGGTTTTGCTGTCGGCAATAATTTTATAAAAATCTTCCTGTGTCAGTTCTATACCTTCTTTATATTCCTTTCCATTGACGGTAAAGGACATCGGCAGAAGAAAAATCCCGAACTGTTCTGCTTCTTTTTGTGTCATGCCGCTGTTTGTATCTGTTGCAACTGCTGTTTTTGACATTCTGTATTCCTCCGAAATGAATTACTTGATTTCTCCAATGAAGGAGATGATCTCGTCTCTCATGCGGATGGCTTCTCTTCTTGCTGCCTGTGCATAGTCTTCGGGTGCGCAGTTTTCTTTTTTCCATGCGCACATGATACCTCTGGAAGAATTAATCACTGCACCTGCACCATTTTCGTCAAAGGCAGGAGCAACATCCTTTGCGCCGCCGCCCTGTGCGCCGTAGCCGGGAACAAGGAAAAAGGTGTGGGGGAGAGTTTTTCGGAGTTCGCTGAGCTGTTCGGGATAGGTTGCACCGACAACTGCACCAACGGAGGAATAACCTTCTTCGCCCATAGCTTCACTGCCCCAGTTTTCGCATTTGTCACCCATTGTGCGGTAAACGGTAAGTGCATCGTCAAGCTTTCTGTCCTGAAGCTCACCCGAGGACGGGTTAGAGGTTTTGACAAGAACAAAAATACCCTTGTCGCTTGTTTTACATATCTCCAGAAGCGGTTTGATTCCGTCTGTTCCGAGGTAGCCGTTGACGGTCAGTGCATCTGCACCGAAAGCAGTGACTTCTTCTCCCTCAATATCGGTTGTGCCGAGGTGAGCTTTTGCATATGCTTCCATCGTTGTACCGATATCATTTCTTTTGCCGTCAGTGATCACGAACATTCCTTTTTCTCTTGCATAAGCAATGGTGCGCTCCAGTGTTCTGACACCCTGCCAGCCGTACATTTCGTAGTAAGCCGCCTGCGGTTTTACAGCCGGAACGATATCATAAAGTGCATCGATCAGCCCTTTGTTATACTCAAATAACGCTTCTGCTGCGCCTTCCAGTGTCTTTCCGTATTTTTCATACGCTGCTGTCTTGATATATTCGGGAATATAATCCAGCTTCGGGTCAAGACCTGCGACTGTAGGATTTTGTTTTTCTCTGATATTTTTAATTAATCTGTCAAATGACATTTTTTCATTCCTCCGTAATTAGAATTCAGGATACAGGATTTAGGATTCAGGATACAGGATTCAGGATTCACTTTAAAACCTTCACCCTTCAACCTTCACCTTTCACCCTAATCATAGTTCATTGTATACGATTTTGCCGCCGCAGATGGTAAGTTTTACCTTTGCTGCCAAGGTCAGACCTTTAAACGGCGTATTTTTGGATTTTCCGTGAAGCTTGTCGGGGTCAACCGTCCATTCTTCTTCTTTGTAGAGCATCAGGTCGGCAGGTGCACCGATGTACATCGTTCCTGCAGGGATACCAAGGATGGAAGCCGGATTGCAGGACATTTTCTGTACCAGCTCTGATTCAGTGAGAATACCGCCCTTTACCAGTACGGTATATGCAGCAGCAAAGGAGGTTTCCATACCGATCGCACCGTTGGGCGCAGCAACAAAATCTGCTTTTTCTTCCGGTGTGTGGGGGGCATGGTCGGTGGCAATGGCATCGATCGTGCCGTCTTTGAGTGCATCGATCATCGCCAGTCTGTCACGCTCTGTACGCAGCGGCGGATTCATACGGTAATCGGCATCTTTTTGGAGAAGCTCCTGTTCGGTTAACATAAGGTAATGCGGTGCTGTTTCCGCTGTTACTTTTACCCCTCTTTTTTTAGCGTCTCTGATCATAGCAGCAGAAGTATAGGTGCTGACATGACAGATATGTATCGGTAAATCGTATGCGGCAGCAAGAGCAATCTCTCTTGCCGTACCTGCATCCTCTGCCGCTCTCGGCATACCCTTGATACCGAGTTTTTCGGAAATTTCACCTTCATTTATCTTTCCGCCGGCAAGATAGGGATCTTCACAGTGAGCAGTGACAGGGATATCAAGTTCTGCGGCTCTTTTCATAGCGGCTGCCATGATGGAAGTATCTTCCACAGGTCTGCCGTCATCTGAAAGTGCAGCGATACCGGCTTCGTACAGTGCGTCGATATCTGTCGGCTCGTGACCGCCAAGCCCTTTGGTGACGGAACCTACCACATAGACATGAGCATCAGCATTTTCAGCCTTTTCGAGAATATATTTTACCGTTTCGGGGCTGTCTACAGTCGGTTCTGTATTCGGCATGGCAAGCAGGCTTGTCACACCGCCTGCTGCTGCTGCCTTGCAGCCTGAGATGATATCCTCTTTTTGCGTTTGTCCGGGGTCACGCAGGTGAACATGAAGATCAACCAGTCCGGGAACAGCGGTCAGCCCCTCGCCGTTGATGATATGTACATTGCCTTCCGCTGTTCCCGGGTCGGCAAAAATACCGTTTTTGATAAAGATATCACCTATCTCATCCACATTGTTGTCAGGGTCGATAATATGCACATTGTTAATAAATATATCCATTATTGCAGCCTCCTTAATCTTCGCCGTCAGCATCTGTAAAGATTTTTCCGATGGATTTTTTCAGCATATCACTGAGATTTGTGCTGTCCTTTTGTTCAAGATCCTTGAGCGGAATTTCTTCCGAATCTGCTGCGAAAGGATCAGGTTCAGGCTTTGGTTCAGGTTTTACTTCGGGTTTATAGTTCTGCTTCGGTTTTGCAGAAACGGGAGCAGATTCATATTTGATCGGTTTGGGTTCAGAAGCCGGTTCAACAGGTTGAGGAAGAACAAACGGGTCATCATTTTCTTCTTCCGGTTCATCATCCGTTCTGGAGCTGACAGGATAAGGATTGCCGTTTAGAAGATCATCCATTCTTTTGTTGTAATCATCGGCATTAACGCTTTCCAACCTCGGAATATGGGTGAAAATGGTTGTTTTTGGCACGATCGGCTCTGAGAAAAAGTCATCCGCCTGTTCAAATATGATATCGGAATCACGCTTGAAAATAAATTTCGGCGGCTCGGGCTTGGTTTCTGTTTTTGTTTCAGCTGTTTTCTTTACCTCGGGTTTGGTTTCTGCTTTTGTTTCAGAAGGCTTCTTGTCCTCGG
>CACYDD010000189.1 GCA_902773065.1 uncultured Ruminococcus sp.
ACCAAATACAGGCAATTTTTAAATTTAAAATTATTAAGCTTTAGGCGGCTTCAGCCGCTATTGAACCTACCGCCTTTAGGCGGTAGTGATTCAGTTACACACCACTGTATGTTGAATATACAGTGGTGATTTTTTACGTGATCTGGCGAAATTGGATATACTTTTCAACAATTAAACTTGAATGTAGTGAGGATGTATGGTATAATAGTGATGAATTTGTTTTATTTTGAAGAATGGAGGATATTATGATCGAAAGAATACAAAAAACAAAGAAAAAGCTGCTGCGGACAGCAGTGACCGGGGGCTTGCTTATGGCTGCGGCAGTCGGTTTTATGACAGGAGTTCCGGCAGCGGCAGCAGAACCCGATACACCGGGAGCATCTGTTACAGCAGAAAATATTGCTGCTGTAACAGATGCGACAATCGGTGTCGGAGAAGGTTATACACCGTCGCTTAATCAAAGCAAAGAGAGAAAGTTTGTCAGCATGGTTTCGGAGTCGGAGGAAATCGTGTCTGTCAGCGGAAAAACCGTCAGAGGCGTTTCGGCAGGAGTGACCCGTGTTCTGGTGAGTTACTCTGATGGTACAGAGGATGTATGGAATATTACTGTAAAAAAAGCTCCTCAAAGTGTGACCCTGACATCTTCGGCGGCAACGCTGGGGGTGGGAGAACTTGCTGATCTCAGCAGCAAAGTGAATGACGGCAGTTCCTCCGCAGAGCGTATTTATACTTCAAGCAATACAAGTGTGATAGGAATTGTTCAGATCGGTGATACAGTACAGGCGGCTGCATACCAACCCGGTACAGCAGATATTACCGTCAGAACCTATAACGGTAAGACAGCAGTTTATAAAATCACTGTCAAAAAATCGCCTGATTCCATTGATTTTGCGAAAACGACACTGACGATCGGGGTAGGAGAAAGCTATACACTGAAATCTTCTGTGAATGAGGGAAGTGCCTCTGCAAGCAACACATACAGGTCAGATAATACTTCTGTTGTGCAAGTGAAATCCAAAAGTGCCGGCAGCGTTACTGTCACAGGCAAGAAACAGGGTGAAACCTATGTGACAGTCAAAGGCTATAACGGTGTAGAGGGCGTTTGCAGGGTGATCGTAAAAGCAGCACCGACAAAAGCAGGATTAAGCAAATCCTCCGTGACGCTCGGTGCAGGGGAGAGTTATCAGATCACATCATCTGTCAATGAAGGCAGTGCATCCGCTTCACGCAAATATACAACCAGTAACAGTGCGGTTGCAACGGTTGAATCCTCAGGCAGCAAGACCTGTATCAAAGCAAAAAAAGCAGGTACAACAGATATTACAGTAACGACCTATAATGGTAAAAAAGCCGTATGCAAAGTGACTGTGAAGGCAGCACCGAAAACGGTAACGCTGAATCAGTCATCTTTGACCATAGGTGTCGGTGAAAGCTATACGATTACGTCCTCTGTCAACAGTGGCAGTGCAGCAGTAAAAAGGACATATACCACAAGCGGAGCAGCCATCACCAAAGTTTCTGATAAAAACGGTCTGGTCATCAAGGGTAAAAAAACAGGTACAGCGACTGTTACAGTAAAAACGTATAACGGTAAAACCGCAATATGTAAGGTAACAGTAAAACCTGCACCAAAATCAGTTAAGCTGAATAAATCCCAAATTACCATTGGTGTCGGTGAAAGCTATCGGCTTACCGCTTCTGTCAACAGCGGCAGTGCAGTGAAAGGCGGTTTTCAGTGTCAGTCGGGTAAGACTGCTGTAGCGGCTGCCTCATGCAGCGGCAAAACAGTGACGATCACAGGAAAAAAGCAGGGCAAGGCTGTGATCACTGTCAAGACCTATAACGGCAAAAGTGTAAAATGCACGGTAACTGTCAAAGCAGCACCGAAGAAGATTACTCTCGGCAGAAATCAGCTGACACTGGTTGTCGGCGAAACCTATACACTGAACAGTCATGTCAATGACGGTGCAGCGAATACCTCAAAAACTTATACCGTCAGCAACAGCAGTATTTTGTCTGTAGATAAAAATGATCCGAACGGTAAAATCACAGCAAAGAAAGTCGGAACAGCAAAAGTCACTGTTAAAACCTATAACGGAAAAACAGATGTTTGTACTGTTAAGGTTATCAAAAGCTCTGTACGCAAAAAAATCGTAGACCTTGCCAAGAGTTGGGTGGGCTGCAATGAAACAGACGGCTCACATAAAAAGATTATTGATATTTATAACAAAGGAAGAATACCCGGAAGTTATAAAATGGCATATCTTGACCCCTGGTGCGCAACCTTTGTTTCGGCAGTGTTCATGAAGGCAGGTCAGGTGAATCTGATCCTTCCGAGCTGCAGCTGCCCGACAATGGTAAGAGGAGCACAGGCAAGGGGCATATGGGTAGAAAATGATGCTTATGTTCCCGAAAGAGGCGATATTATTTTCTACAACTGGGACGACAGCGGAAAAGGCGACTGTAAAACAGGTGCGTACCATGTCGGAATTGTGGCGGATGTCAACAGCGGCATTATTACTGTTATTGAAGGTAATTTCGATACCAACAACAAAAACGGCGATGATACAGTTGGTATCCGATATAAAGAGATCAACGGCAGATTTATCCGGGGATTTGAAGTACCGAAATACCCGAATTAAGGCAGGTTTCAGGATTCGGATTCCGGACTGACCCTGATTTCAAAATCAAAGGATAAAGAAATCCCGAAAGCAGATTATCTGTTTCTGCTTTCGGGATGTTTTTTAATGTACCTTTAAAAAATCTGAAGGGTGTTTTTTAATTTTTTTCAGAAGATGAGCGATACCGTCCTCGTCATTGGAAAGGGTGATGTAATCGGCGGCATCTTTTACGGAAGGCTTTGCATTTGACATAGCAACGCCAAGACCTGCATATTTTATCATGGAAATGTCATTGAAACCGTCTCCGCAGGCAATACATTCCTGGGTTTTAAGCCCGATCATGCCAAGCAGCTTGTCGATCGACATGGCCTTATCGATTCCTTCCGGTACGATCTCAAGGAAAAAGGCTTCGGATTTGAATACGCCGAGTCTGCCTTTGTATTTCTCTGAAAGGATTTTTTCCAGTTTCAGTATTACTTCGGGATCTCCCTGTATCAGACATTTGTTGATATCAAAATTGACATAGTCCGCGAAATTGTCAACAAAGCGGATATTCATTCCGTTGATACGGGCTTCAAGCTCGGTATATTCGTTGATCTGATGACCCACAACAATATCCTTGCCTTCATAGGTATTGATGCCGACAGGATAGTCTTTGATAATGTCGTATATTTCGGGAACAACAGAAAGAGGGAGCAGATCCTGAAACATGATCTTGTCTGTTTTGCAGTCGATGACACAGCCGCCGTTGAAAGCGAGAATATAGCCGCCGTATTCTTTCAGTTTCAGCGTTTGTGCATGAGGGACAATACCCTGTGTGGGGCGGCCTGAGGCAAGAATGACCTTTCCGCCGTTTTCCTGAAAATCCATTAGTCTGTGTTGTGTTTCTTCCGTAATGACTTTTTCGGAATTGGTAAGTGTTCCGTCAAGATCCAGTGCAATGATTTTATATTCCATAAGAGACGCTCCTGAGTTTCATTTTTAAGTTCATTTTACCTCATTGTTAAACTTTTGTCAATGATTTTGCGTCTGATATTGCTGAAAAGAATGTAAGATAAAATATTTTTGTTGATATCAAATTAATTTCCAAAAACATATTGAAAAATTCGTGTTAAAGTGTATAATTAATATATGACATATTACGCATTAAAAACGGAGGTTTTTTATAATGAGAAAAAGAAAGTTGTTAACAATATTACTGGCTCTTGCAGTTGCAGCAGCGGGTACGGCAATGATGTCCGGCTGTTCGGCTACTGTGATCCATCAGAACGGTACATCTGCTGAAGATACCGGTACAACTGATACAGGTACAGACGATACAAACACCGACAGCACCAGTGATACCGATACAGATGATGAATCAAGCCAAGCAGAAGAAAGCTCCGAGGATGAGTCCAGCGAGGAGGAAAGCTCCGAGGATGAGTCCAGCGAGGAGGAAAGTTCCGAGGATGAATCCAGTGAAGAAGAAAGCTCCGAGGCTGAGTC
>CACYDD010000190.1 GCA_902773065.1 uncultured Ruminococcus sp.
CTTTAATTTATAGTTACTGCTCTTTGTTGAGCCCCAGTCAATGCTGTATGAGTTAACAACGCTGCCTGGATCGGTAATTGTTCCGGTTGCAGTTATAGTTGCTGTTTCGCCTTCGACCAAGCCCTCTATCGATGCTTCTTCATTAGTTAAAGGCTTTCCATCATAAGATTTTGAATCAGTTCCAGTTGTTACAGTTGCTTCTTTTTGCAAAATCTGTAAACGCCCCGGACGAACGTATAAACTCGCACTGTAGTTTGGATTATCAGGAAGTGTGATTGTTCCAATATTATATGTATAATCACCAGCATCCTTTTCAGCTTCCGCATAATACTTTAAGCCCGAAGCATCCTTATCGTATTTAACGCTATCGAGTTCAGTAATAGATTTCCAAATAGTGTTCAAATACGCAGTTTTATAACCTTCATGGCTGATGATTACATAATCCGAAAGACTCTTAGAATCGTTAGTGAAACCAGCTTTCTTCTCAGTGCCATCATAGATATTACCGATCCAACGGTCTGGTTCAATACGAATTGTAACGTTAATCTTTTCTATCGTTAATGTTCCGCTTATATAACGAATCTTGTAGTAGTCCTCTCCAGCTCCTTGTATTACTGCATTCACAGGGGTAACTGTACAAACGCCCGCATTCAAACGACCATCGTTTGTCTCGATATCTGTATTCACATATTTGAATCCAATCGACGATAAAACGTGGCCTGTCTTTAAACCTTCAACTGTAACTTGGTCAGAGAGTGCAGAAGGCATTTTTAAAGCTGTTCCATCGTATTGTTTTCTGTCACTTGCTGCGGTAATCGTTAACTTTTTCTTATATACAAGGGTAAAAGTTAGGCCTTTTTCTGCAACATCTGTAGTTATTTTATAGGAGCTTTGTGCTTCTTCGCCTGAAATATCAGTCCCAACAACAGCCTTATATATTTCCCATTCTGAAATTGGTGTACGGGAAAGTGTAAAGGTCTTACCAACTTTAAGCGTTTCTGTATGAGGATCATGAATCGGATTCCCAACCATGTCAACATAATTAACCGTTACTTGAGAACTCTTAAAGCTAGAATAATAGAATGTCAGTATGTTTTGAGCCGGAATTACCGAAAGAACCAGAGTCTTTTCAACCTGATCCGGATAAAACTCTTTGCCTTCTAGTTCAGGATGGGCGGCATATAGTGTTTCATAATCAACAGCTGCTGCAAGTTCAATGACAGAGGCTGTAGTGCCCGGTACATCTTCAACTTTCTTTTCTGTAGCAACAGCTGTCCCTTTGCCTTCCTCGCCATCAGCTATAACATACTTCACAATATAGCTGGTTGTCTCAGCTTTCGCTTGGTATACAAAAGTGATTATATTGCCTTCCGCATTGCCAGTAAGCGTTAGTTCTTTGCTGCTTACATCAGGCCGATAACCAGCTACAGCGATTGCTTGCTCAGCCACGGTCTGTCCAACTACAAAATTCGGATTAGTAACAGTTTTGTCAGGTGCTACAGTGTCACCTTTCTCATCGACATAACGAACCGTGTAACTTAAGATTTCTCTGGACCAGTGTGCATAGACACTTGTATTCTGTGTAATCTGGGTGTTCCAGTCAAAAAGAACATCGCCATCAATAGTTGTATACCAACCATCAAATATATAGCCATCTTTTGTCACGGTTCCAGGGTTTTCGGCTTTTTTATATTTTTTCACAGACTGGTCTTCTGCGAGCTTCGTTATTCCATCGTCGTCGACAAACGATACTTTATATTCTGGAGCTATCCAATTTGCATACAAAACAACATTGGACGCTGGCATTGTGGAGAATACATAAGGTGTGGTTAATTCGCTGTCTTCAAACCATCCGCCCCATGTATAGTCTTCTTCGCCTTCCTTTGGTGTTGGGGTCCAGTTATATACTTCAGTATTGATATTCTTCCCATAGCTGATGTTCGAAATCGTATGATCATATGATGTGCCCTTATATTTATACTCTATTCGGTACTTTATAAGATCATAATAGATATCCATATGTGGGTTATTATAATTTCCGTTATATTCCCAAGTACCATCGGTTGTGCTCTTATTCTCGTTGTAATTATAACCGTTTATTGGGTCATGATAATAAGTTGTTGGCCATCCACTCCATCGAGAATAGCCCTCATTTACGAAAGTTTTACTGTATATACTAGATCTTGTATAGCCATCATCATCAGCGTTCTGGAGATAAATATTTACCCTATAAGTGGTATTGCCCTCAGTCCAAACTCCAAAGAACGTTACTGAGTTTCCATTATCAGGCAATAATGTTGATGTAACCCGATATTGTTGTAAATCTTGGTATGTACTATCATCCCCTTCTTTTTTCCATCCAGTTAAATTAACGTAGCCTGTATTTTGCCCCCAATTATACTTAAACGTACCGGTCCCTTGAGAAGGCCAACTAGCGCTAATGTTTTGCCCAAATTTTGCTTTAAAAGAATAATTGAGTAGGCCGGTTCCTGATACATTTTTGTCAGGCAACGTTGCATTCACGTCTCTATTACCATAGTAATTGTATGTTCCTGAATTAAACCTAAATGTATATTCTTTGAGCCTATAATATACCATGAGTACAGTACTGCCATCCGCAGCTATTGTTGCTTTGGTAGAATACTGGCCCGATGCATTCCTTTCCGTATCTGACTCATGATAAGGGATTTTTGTATTTGGATCAAAACTAGTAGAAGGTGGATTAACAGCCGAAACCACTGTTCCGACCCTTCCTGTCGCTGTTCTAGAATCTTCATAAACATAGTTAATATTTGTTCCAGTATCATCGTACTGTTCTTTCATATAAATGATGGTGTAATCTACGTTTTTTCCTACCCATTTAGCATAAAGAACGGTATTCTTTTCAATCAAAATACTTCCTGTAATTCTATTTCCGGTTGCAATTCCATCCTCATCAACCGCATCATACCAGCCATCAAATGTATAGCCATCACGAGTTGGAACGGTTGCCGAAAGACTTTGATTAGTGCCGTACGGAACTGTTACACCACCTACATAACTGCCACCAGTGCTATCATATGAAAGAGAGAAACTCTTCCGCGTATAGTACACAGGGAGCTCCTGTTTTTCTTGACCGTCCATACCCGACTTTGTAATCTCAACGCTTTCAGCACTTTCGAGTACTGCATAATCAAAGGTCTTAACTGTCGGAGTTACAATACTTCCAACGACACCTTCGACATTTTCGGTTCTATCAATCTCTGTATATCCTGAACCGTTCAGGTCTTGAAGATAATACACATAATCATAGACTGCAGTATGAGATACATATTTAATTCTGACGGTATACTTAAAATCAGCGTCAAATTTGTTTTCATCAATAACAATCGTTTGCTCTGATGCATAATAAATTGGTGCACCGTGGACTTCATCTTTATCCGTTTGTGTTGTAGCTGGAACGATCAAAGTATATGGCAGTTCATGCTGTTCGACAGATAAAAGGTCAGTATTAAAAATTACTTCTTCACCACGATCGTTCAAATAATAATACTCGGCCGTGATTTTATAAACTTTGACATCATGAAATACTGCAACAACAGTCATGCTTCCAGTAACAACAGTATCCTCGGTTACTTCAGTATCTGTACCTTTGATTACCCATTTATCAAAAATCTTTCCTGCAACAAACGGATCCTGAGGCATCGTGCCAATGGCCTCACCCCCTGTGCGGAAGTATTGAGATAATCTTTCGCTTTCATGTCCCTCATCATCCAAGATGATAAAATTTACGGCAAATTCTTCTTCTAATTTTGCAATCAGAGTAAGATCAGAAGTTACCGCTTCTCCGCCTTTGTATTCGGTTCCACCGACAAACCATCCAACGAATTCTTTTCCTTCTACTACGGGTTCTGCAGGTAGAGCCAACTTATCACCACTGTAATATGTATCTGATTCATATGTTTCATCACCAACCATATACGTCACAGTGAAAACATTCTGCTCATACTCTGCCCAAACAGCAGTAGGGCCGCTTACTGAAACCTGGTTAGTAAAATCACCACCATCATATACCCATTTTCCGGTATTTCCCTGTTTCGCAGGGACTGTAGGAATCTCGTTCAAACAATAGCTTGTATCAACATCAACAGTTTTGGTTGCTACTTCTGTTGTTTTGGTACTATCAGTATAGAAAGTAATTGTGTGTTTTATCTTCTCGTATAACGGGCCGATTGTCACATCACCTTTTACTTCGTAAAGCGCTCCTTCTCCGCCAATCCTACTTTTAGGAGTAAATTCAGAATCCTGACCGGAACCAGCTGTGCCAACAGCCCAAAATGCGTTGTAGTCTTCGCGTTTAATATCCGTAACTGCTGGCATGGTGATCGTTTCGCCCGAATCAACGATCATTTTATTTATTTCAACACTATCACGGTTGACAAAAATGACTGTGAAAACCTGGACACGATCTTTTGCATTGATTGTTGTATTTTCAGTTACTGCTTGACCATCGGTATAATTCCAACCGCCAAAACGATACCCTTCAGCAACAGCTGGATCTGTTTCAGGAAGAATATCAGCAATCAGCGTTCCTTCTTCAACATCATTGACAACTGCATATTCCGTATCGCCAACTTTGAAAGTAACTGTGAATTTC
>CACYDD010000191.1 GCA_902773065.1 uncultured Ruminococcus sp.
GGCGATAAACTAATCTTTATTCATACAGAGCGACCGAAGGGTAGCGACTACGTGAATTGACAGCGCAGGCACTGTCTTACTGTAAAATTATGGTTGGCGTATCAAATCGAAGTGCGGCGATAAACTGATCTTTATTCATACAGAGCGACCGAAGGGTAGCGACTACGCGAATCGGGACCGGCGGCTCGCCGGTGGACTTGACTAATGATGGAAAAGGAATTATAATGGGTATAGACGAATTTGAAAAAGGAGAATACCAATGAACAATTATAACATTACATTGCTCAGGGGCGACGGAATCGGTCCTGAAATCGTGAACGAGGCTGTAAAGGTGCTTGATGTGACTGCGGAGAAATACGGCTTCGGTATTACCTATGAAGATGCACTTCTCGGCGGATGTGCCATTGATGCAACAGGTGTTCCGCTTCCGCAGGAAACAATCGACAAGTGCAAGGCAAGCGACAGCATTCTTTTAGGTGCGGTAGGCGGTCCGAAATGGGACAGCCAGCCCGGCAGCAACCGCCCCGAAGCAGGACTTCTTGGCATAAGAGGCGCACTCGGACTGTTTGCAAATCTCCGCCCGGCAGTTATTTTTGAGCCGCTGCGCAGTGCTTCACCGCTGAAGGATGAAATTATCGGTGATGCGATGGACATTATGATCGTTCGTGAACTGACAGGTGGTATCTATTTCGGCAAAAGAGGCAATTTTGAAGAGGACGGCATTGCTGCCGCTTATGATACGGAGAAGTATAATATTAACGAAATTCAACGTATTGGCAGAGTTGCTTTTGATATGGCAATGAAGCGCAATAAAAAGCTGACAAGCGTTGACAAGGCAAATGTGCTTGATTCTTCCAGACTCTGGAGAAACACCATGATCGAGCTTTCTAAGGAATATCCCGAAGTCGAGCTGAATCATCTTTATGTTGATAACTGCGCTATGCAGCTTGTGAGAAAACCGAAACAGTTTGACGTTATCGTTACTTCCAATATTTTCGGAGATATTCTTTCTGATGAAGCTTCCATGATCAGCGGTTCGATCGGTATGCTGGCTTCTGCGAGCCTGAACAGCACCAAACTCGGTATGTATGAGCCGATCCACGGCAGTGCACCCGATATTGCAGGTCAGGGAATCGCCAATCCGCTTGCTACTATCCTTTCCGTTGCTATGATGCTGCGTTACTCTCTTGACGAGCCGAAGGCAGCAGATGCAATCGAAAACGCTGTGGCAGAGGTTCTGAAAACCACAAGAACGCCTGATATTTACACTGAGGGAACAAAGAAAGTTTCCACCTCGGAAATGGGCGATGCAGTATGTGCATTGATCAGATAAATTGACTATAATATCATAAAATAAACGGCAGTTACTTTTGCAGTAACTGCCGTCCTATTTGTTGTAAAGATTGAATATCTCTATGCCCTTTTTCTCTGCCATTCTGACGGTCTGACCCGTACCGCTGCGAAATTGATTTTCGTTAAAATAGCAGTAACACAAATCAGCGGATTCAATCAGCCTTGCGTTTCTGAGTTTCATACAGTCGTTAGTTTTATGGGGGCATACCGTTTCGGAAGAATCAGCAGAATCGAGAATTTCTGTGAATTCTTTTTGTCTTTTTCATTATAAGTCTCTGTCTGTTCTTCTGCGGGGCAGGGCAGAACAAGATGAAGTCTGATATGAGGAAATTGCTTTTTCAGTTTGAGTACAGTCTGTGCCGCAAGAGTATCAAAACCCAGTGCACCGCCTGCATAAAAATCTGTCAGATCATAACTCACGATATCTTTTTCAAGCAAATCATAAAGCTTTTTGGAAAGTTCTGTAGTATCTCCTTTTATTTTTCTGTGTCCTGTAAATGAAGCTGATTTCATAATATCTTCCTTTCTGGTAAATCATAATCAGACAATGAATTTTTATTGTTTATAATACAATAAATATTGTAATTCATTAATTTTATTTTGTCAAGCAAAAATGATAAAATGCTTGAAAGAGGTAAACGATTATGAAAGAACAGTATTATGATAAATATAAAGCTATGGGCTTGAAAATTGCTTACTATCGCAAATTAAGAGGTTTAACGCAAATGCAGCTTGCAGAATTGATTGATAAAAACTTAGCTTTTATCGGGGCTGTAGAAGCACCTAATGTCAACAGAACGATTTCTTTTGATACGTTGTTTGACATTTCAGAGGCTTTGAATATTCCTGCTTATAAATTTTTAGTTGAAGATTTGGCAGATGAATAGAGATTGAATGTTTGAAAGTATATAAAAATGGTCAGTGGCTGCAACATAACCACTGACCATTTTATTTAATTAGCAATTAATGTCTCACGCAGATTACTGACTACTAAAAACTAATAACAATCCATCGTAATCAGTGTTTCAATCTTGCTTTCCGGCATTTCAAACATTTCGGACAACTGTTTGATAGAATTACCAAGTTTGCTAAGCTTTTTCAGTAATTTTGCTCTGACATCATAGTGTATACCTCCCATTATACAATGTACAATGTGCAATGATAAATTTTTTAAACTAAATTCCAATAGGCTGTTACTTTTTCGGTTGCTTCGCTTTCAGTAAGTCCAAAAGAGTTCTTGATCACATTGGCAACTGCTTCAAGTGATTTCAGAACAGGCTTAAGAGCAGCAATAGAATTTTTGATGTTAGCATTACGTTCTTCCGCTCTGCCTTCCGCTCTGCCTTCTTCTCTCTCTATCCTTTTGACTGCAATATCATACTGATTGCGCTGGTATTCTTCATCAAAAAGCTCTGACATTATCGTATAGACCTCCTTTTTGTGTTCACCAAGGAACTCTGTAAGATATCCTCTTTCCTCACAGATTCTGATGGTTTCTTTGATACATTCGATCTTGTTCTTGTGGATCTTTCGCTGCTCGTCATAGACTTTGCAGAACCCGATATACTGACCATAAATCGTATCTGTTCCCGGCTGTTTCAGGATTTTGACTTTGATATCGATAGGACCTTCTCCGTTAAAATAATCCTCATTGAAGGATATTTCATCAGGTACAGCTCTATCTCCTGTATAAATAATATACAGTTCCGGTTTTGGCAGTTCGATTCTTTTATAGGTGTGTTCGCTTTGTTGGGTTTTATTCAGGTAACGCCGGTAAGATTCTGACAGGTAAAACAGAATACGCAGCGTCAGATTTTCTGTCCATTTACTTTGTGCCTCAAAAAGCAGAATGATTTTTTCATTCTTACCTTTTATTACCCTGAACCCCAGATCATTCAAAAGATCATTGATGATCACTGAGGTAAGTGTGTCAGGTTCGATATTGTCAATTGTGATCATCATATCATCGGGGTGCAGATCTTTATACAAGACTAAAAGATTTTTTCTCTCCTTGAACAGCTTTGAAAACACACTGTCTTTGGTCTTATGTTTTACAGTTCGGTTGTCCTGCAATTCTTCGTCAGACATTTCCATCATCTCCTTGCCATTTCTTTATAAGTATTATAACATATTGCTGTCAGAATAGCAAATATAAGCCCTCTCAGGTCTGTACAGTCTGAGAGGGCAAAGTTATGATTATGCATTATTTTCGATTTTGAGAAGATACAGTTTGTCTTTCATATTAAATCCTGATTTGTCCCAGAGTGCCACAGCAGAAGCATTGCCGATATGAGTGTAAAGAATAGGGGTGAGGTCACGTTCCTTGATTTTGTTGACAGCAAACACGCACATTTTGTAGCCATAACCTTTTTTTCGCTCATCAGGAAGAACAGCAATGGATTTGATGCGCAGATACTGCTCGGTTTTTCCGCCAATAGCAGCATTGGCAATCATTTTGCCGTTCTTTACAAAAGCATACAGCTCCATATCCAGATATTCGTTTACCTTGCGGTCAAATTTATCACTCCAGCGGAATTCATCTGTCAGCTGTGTGTAGAAATCTGTTACCAGTTTTACGTGATCAGGATTGTTTTTGTCAATCAGGATGATTTTTTCATCGCTTTCCAGTGCAATGCCCGGGATATTGCTGATCTCTTCTCCCGAATACGTATAGACCGCAAGAGAAAATTCATCTTTAACAACATAATTGATTTCCAGAGTGGTGAGTGCATACAAATCAGAAAAGTTGCCTGCGACATCCTGTTTTAAGTAAATCTCTGCCTTAGGGATTTTGCAGTCACGCAAAAATCGGCATATATCAATCAGTTTGTTGGTGTCATCTTTAATGGTAGAAGATGTCCAGAGCCATACTTTATGTCCCCTTTTTGCGGTAAGTATGATCACATTCTTGTGGTCCGAATACATATTGTAATCTGCTTCGTTTCTTGCTGATTCGATCGTATTGAAGATAATGGAATCCGTAATATATTCCTTACTGCTGAAAATTGTATCATTGCCTGCGATTTTATCAAATTTGGTAGCCATGACGATTCCTCCCTGCCTTTTTTCTATAACTACACTTATTAATATTTTAACTTATTTTTTCTTATTTTTCAATATCCAATTACAAACTTTTATCAAAAAAGACCAAAATAATTTGTATTTCATGAAATCCTGCCTGTTTGTATTATAATATGTACAATAATATGCGAAAGTTATTAAAATATTTATCTCATATTTGTATTTCATTTTCCGGAAGTTTATTGTATAATAAATTAATAACTCTTTTGAGTACACAAAAATAAGGAGTGGCAGAATTTGGTAACACAAAAAATAGTTGTAAGAAATCCCGAAGGACTCCACATGCGTCCGGCAGGGATCTTTGCACAGGAAATGGCAAAATTCGAATGTGACGTTTATATCAAGCACAAAAACACCAGGATCAACGCAAAAAGTCTTCTTAGTATTATTGCTGCCTGCATTAAATGCGGTGCAGAGATCGATATTGAATGTGAGGGCAATGATGAGATCGCGGCAATGAAAAAAGCGATAGAACTGATTGAATCAGAAGTCTGATGATATGAAAAACGGAGGAAGCCGTCTGCTTGCGGTTTCCTCCGTTTTATTTTTCAGTTTTCGGGAATTTCAGGTTCTGACGGATCATATATCTCTTGTGGTATGAGCTCATAATCGTCAGGGATTTCAAAAAGGGAAGCATCTATTTTCAGCGAAAAGTCCGCAGTCATCGTTTCTTGTAACAAATAATCGGTATCGGAAGGATTGTTGGTGTTTGTTGCACTTGAAGCCACTGCCTGATAAATCTCGGCGGTGTAGAAGGCGTTGTTATAAAAATATGCAGCAGTAATTACACCATCATCGTCATACAACTCATAGTCCATTGTCTTTCCGTCATACTCGCACGTTCCCCATTCGGTAAGATTCTGAATATCATGACCGAAATCGAAGTCATCCGATAAATCAGTTTGTTGGTTTGAACTAACAATTGTGTAACAAGTTTTTTGATTGCCAACCATTGTGTACGTTATGCCATCTTTTATAATGATTTTCTGATTCATAAAGTAATCAGACAATTCATTACTGTCAGTGGATACAGCAATATATTTTTTCTTGTCCTGATTCTGATATTCATAGCTGATTGTGGCTGTACTGTTGTCCGAAGCGAGTTTTCCGAACATTGTGATTTTACAGTGAACGTTATCCTGAGTGTAAAGCTTTGTGAAATAGTTTTCAAAAAGACTTTGTGAAGTTTTGGTTGACCTTGTTGCTGTTGTTCTGAAATCAGCAAGCGTTTTTGTTTCAAGCGTCTTTGCACTGCTTTCTGTTTTGCTTTCGGAAGAAGGATCGGCACTATCGATATTGTTCATATCACTCGACCATTCTGTCAGCTTGACACCGCCAAGAATACCGCTCTTATATTGGAAGCCGATCATATCATCGCTTTCCGTAACAGAGTCTTTTTCCACAAGTCCTTTTTCAATCAGCTCCTCAAGCAGTTCCAGAACTTTTTTCTTCTTTTCGGAAACATCCAGTTCTTTGTATTCGTCCGAACCTGTCAGTTCACTGATATATTTTTCGGTTTCGGACATCAATGCAATGTCATCTACGGATTCCTCAGAGTTTTCGTTGCTGCTGTCCGATTGTTCTTCGGAGATGTCCTCTTCGTTGATCAGTTTATTAGCTGTTTCATTCTTCTCCTGCTGTGAGGAAACAGCAGAGGGGGGTTGTTCCTGTCCTGCATTGTTACAGCCCGAAAGAGTTGCTGCACTTGCAGCACAAAGAGCAATACAAAGAGCAAATACCATCAGTTTTTTTGTTTTCATAATGACCTCCATAAAAATATCTGTGATTTTATATTAATAATCTGTATCATAGCAAAAGGTTACATGAAAAATTAAATTTTAATTATTGTATCATCTTTTCCGTGTTTTTACAATATAGTATATAAAAAAATCCTGCCGGATTTCTCCGACAGGACCGAATATCAAATCAAAGCTGTATCTGCTCAGAATCAAGCGAGTTCAGCAAAATATTTGATTGTTCTAACCATCTGGCTTGTGTAGCTGTTCTCGTTGTCATACCAGGAAACAACCTGAACCTCATACAGATCATCAGCAATCTTGCTGACCATTGTCTGAGTAGCATCGAAGAGTGAGCCGTACTTCATGCCGATAACGTCAGAAGAAACGATCGGATCCTCGTTGTAGCCGTAAGACTCAGAAGCAGCAGCCTTCATAGCAGCGTTGATGCCTTCCTTAGTTACGTTGTTACCCTTAACAACAGCTGTGAGGATTGTTGTAGAACCTGTTGGAACAGGAACTCTCTGAGCAGAGCCGATGAGCTTGCCGTTGAGCTCAGGGATAACAAGGCCGATAGCCTTAGCAGCACCTGTGCTGTTAGGAACGATGTTAGCAGCGCCAGCTCTTGCTCTTCTGAAGTCGCCCTTTCTGTGAGGA
>CACYDD010000192.1 GCA_902773065.1 uncultured Ruminococcus sp.
ACGGATAATATTCCAGTCAGCAGACGGCATATACTGCTGTTCCCTTGTTCTGCCGTGAACCGTTACCGCCGCCGCACCTGCCTGCTCACAGATTTTTGCGACCTCAACAGCATTGACACTGTTTTTGTCCCAGCCCTTGCGTATTTTTATCGTTACGGGAACAGGAACGGCTTTCCTGACGGCTTCTACTAATTCCCCGCATAAATCGGGGGTTTTCATCAGGGCTGAACCCGAACCGTTTCCTGCAATTTTGGGTGCAGGACATCCCATATTGATATCAATAATATCAGGTGCATAACGCATGGCAAATTCAGCTGCCCTTGCCATGACATCAGGCTCATAACCGAAAAGCTGCACCGCAGCAGGACGTTCTTTTTCGGAAAGCTCTAAAAGTTCATAGGATTTTTCGCTGTTATAGGTAATTCCCTTTGCACTGACCATTTCTCCGACAACATAAGCCGCACCGAAATCAACACATAATTCACGAAAAGCCCTGTCTGCCACGCCTGCCATAGGAGCAAGAGCTGCAAAACCGTTTATTTCCACATTTCCTATTTTCATTTTCTCACCTTTTAAAAATTGCCGTTTGCCATCAGTTCAATTTCTTTCAGAATCGCATTGATACCGTTCATTCCGGGCAGATGCGCCGCATTTTTGACAACGGTACAGGACAGCATGGAATTTCCGCTGTTTTTGACATATTCCTTTATCATACTGGTACTTGTGACAATATCTGTTTCGCCTTGAAGAATTTTGTAAGTGACAGTGATTTTTTTCATTTCCTCTCGTAAATCGATAGAGGAAAGTTCTTTCATGATGCTGCGGTTTTTCAGATAACCATTTTGTACAATAGCCATGAAATCACCGAATTTGTAATCGGGACTTGACAGATATCCTTTCATCAAATTTCCCATAGGTGCTTTTGGCTCATCGGGATTGTTGTAGCCGCTTGTATATTTTCTGATGTAACCGCTTAATTTCATTGCAAATTCGGGTGTATAGCTTTTGGTTTCAAAAGCTGATTTTACATCATTCTTAATTTTTTTCGGTGCTTTCGATTCTGTAATGGCAAGTACGATTTCCTCTGACTGCATCAACTTACAAAGTACCTGACCGTATACCAAAACTCCATCCAGTGCATATGCTTTTCTTACCGCTGCTTTTGCTGCAAGAATTGAACCCCACGACATACCGAGAAGATAAAGTTTATTGTCGGGATATTTTTTCTTCAATATATCAATTAAATCTGAGACCATGTCAACAAAATCATTAATTGAAATGTCCGCAGACAATTTTGCATTGTTGATACCGCAGCCGTACTGATCCCACGAAACAAGAATACATTTCTCCGTAAATTCGGGAAACAGTCCTCTGCATCCCACCCCGAACGGTACAGGCATTCCCGGACCGCCGTGCAGAGCAATCAAAACAGGCAGCTGAGCTGTTTTCCCCTCCAGAAGAATTTTCTGGTCATAACCGCCTAAATGCACCGTCATTATTTCAGAAACTCCATTGCCTTCTATGATCTCTTTTCTTTTCTTATCCATATCATCACCCACTTTTATAATGCACAATGCATAATGCATAATTCATAATGCATAGCATGGTAAGTTTATCAGCTGTATTATATTTTTTACTTACCGCTTTTTTTGATTTTGTCCCAATATGCCTTGTAGGCCTGCTCTGTTTTATTGTCGCCGGGTTCATAGTAAACAACATTTTTCACTCCGTCCGGGAGATACTGCTGATCGATCCAGTGATTCGGATGATCATGCGGATAGCGATAAAACTGTCCTTTTATGGGAGCGTCTTCACCGTCATAGTGTTTGTTTTGCAGCTGACGGGGAAAACCGCCTGCTTTTCCTGCTTCAATATCTTCCATTGCTTTTGCGATTGCCATATAGGCGGAATTGGATTTCGGTGATTGTGCTACAAGTATTACGGCATCCGCCAGCGGTATTCTTGCCTCAGGAAGACCTACCATCATTGCTGCGTCCACAGCCGCTTTCACGATCGGTATGATCTGCGGATTGGCAAGACCGACATCTTCACAGGCACAGACCATCAGACGGCGGCAGGCGGAGGGCAGGTCATTTGCTGCAAGAATCCGTGCAAGGTACAGCACGGCAGCATCGGGGTCAGAACCGCGCATTGATTTCTGAAATGCCGACAGAAGGTCATAGTGTTCGTCACCCTCTCTGTCATACCGTACAGCACTTTTTTGTGTCAGCTGAGAGACAGTATCAAGGGTTATCTTTATTGTTCCGTTTTCGGGTTTTGTCGCAATAACAGAAAGCTCCACCGCATTGATCGCCTTTCTCACGTCTCCGCTGCAGGCATAGGCGATATGGGCAGCCGCCTCGGGAGAAACTTTTATTTCCGTTCCGTATTCATCGCCAAGATGATCATAGGCTCGGTGTACGGCACGGAGAACATCTTCCTTTTCCACAGGCTTGAACTCAAACACTGTAGAACGGCTGAGGATCGCGCCGTAAACATAAAAATACGGATTTTCGGTTGTGGAAGCGATCAGAGTAATACTTCCGTTTTCGATATATTCCAGCAATGTCTGCTGCTGTTTTTTATTGAAATACTGTATTTCGTCAAGATAGAGGAGAATACCGTTGATCCCCTCAAAACCGTCCAGTTCCTCAAAAATATGTTTGATATCCGCAGTAGAGGCAGTTGTGCCGTTCAGCTTACGGAGTGTACGGTTTGTGCGTTTTGCGATAAAGGAGGCAAGTGTGGTCTTGCCTACGCCGGACGGACCGTAAAATACCATATTGGGGATATTTCCTGATTCAATGATATTTCTCAGCGGTCTGCCCTCATCAAGAAGATGATGCTGACCGACAATATTATCCATACGTTGCGGTCGCATACGGTCTGCCAGAGGAGAATTCATTTGCACACACTTCCTTAATTTTATCATAACTAAAGTATACCAAAAATACAGACTAAAATCAATGTATGTGTAAAATGTTAGTGTAAAATTTTTCTGGGTATATTAACTCGAAACGCGGCGATAAACTAATCTTTATTTATTCAGAGCAACCGAAGGGTAGCAAATTGACAGCGGAGGCACTCCGCCGCCGGGGGGTTGCAAAATCTGACGAAAAGTGATAATATTAATATGGGAAAAATCTTTTCTGAAATCAGAAACGGAGGGATCTGTATGAATAATAATTTTAATAATAATTTCAATGGCGGTCAGCAGAATTATGTGCCACAGGCAGCATCAGTCAATAAAAAACTGATTATTGCCGTAGCCGTTCTTTCCGCAGTACTGGTGCTGGTGGCAGGATTTGCATTGGGGATGATTTTCGGTAATTTTAATGAGGAAGAAGCTGCACCTGAAAAAATATCAGAGTGATCACAGCAGACACCGGAAAGCATACAGGAAGGAGTTTCAGCTCCCGATACAGACAAAGTTAACGAACCGTCTGTTTCACAGCCGGAATCTTCTGCACAAATATCTGATTCTGTAATCAAACTGGGAAATTATATCGGCAGCGATTATAAGTTTGCACAGACACAGATCGAAACATTGGGGCTGACAGTAAAGAAAATTGAATATGAATACAGCGAAACTGTACCGCAGGATGCAGTGATCAAACAATCACCGGCAGCAAATACGGAACTAAAGAAAAATGACAAGGTGACACTGACTGTTTCAAAGGGAAAAGATACAACTGTCAAACTGGAAAATCTGGAAGGTCTGTCTCTTTCCGAGGCGCAGGCATGGCTGACCGAGAACGGTCTTGGTGTAAAGATCAACAGAAAGAACTACCTTGAAGAACCGGCTGACAAAGTCACTGAACAAAGTCCTGCCGCAGGAAAAAAACTGAAAAAAGATGATACGGTGACACTTACGGTATCAGACGGAATGGATTTTACAGGTGTTCCCTTAGGCTGCAGCCAGCTTGTCTATGTTGCAGGCAGCGGCGGAACAAGTGCGGTGATGAGACTGTATAATTATCAGGGCGGCAAATGGGTCTATCAGAATTTCACAGTGGATGCAGTTGTAGGTGAAGCAGGAATCAGCAGTGTGTATGGCGAGGCTTACAGAAGCACACCCAAGGGATGCTTTAAACTCGGAGAAATTCTGACAACTGCCAATACCACACCGCGTACTATTATTGTTGAAGATACGACCTCTCCCTATTATAACTGTATTGTTGACAGCGGAAATATGGACGGCGATCCGATCGGAAGCAGACTGAGCAGCGGACGGAACAACGCGCTGATCTTCATTCAGCATAACGGAGACGGTCACGGCAACGGTACGATCAAAGGCGACGGTTCTTCTATCACGATCTGCGGATGCAATGAAGGTCTGAAACCTACATGGGGCTGTATTGATATCACAGCCTCCAATATGAACACACTGATCGATCTGCTGGATTATTCACGTAACCCGTATATTTTAACGGAATAAAGGAATCATGATATGAAGATAAAAAAGATTATTAAAATCATCGTTCCGGTGCTGATTCTTGCGATATTCTTTACAGGAGCGTTTTTCCTCGGAAAGAATATGAATTTGTTTACAGGGAAAACATCGGAAAATATTTCCAAAAAAGAAGAAAGCTCAGAGCAAACAAGAAAAAATGACGGAAGATCCGTCATTGAGATCGATGTGGAAAGTCAGGACAGCAAAGAAAAAAGCGAGAGTTCTGAAACAGAGGTAAAACCGGAAAGTCCGGCAGAGGAAAGTTCCAAAACCGAATCAGCCGAAACGGAGGAAAGCTCCGATAGTGAAGCCGCAGAAGAATCTGAGGACTCGTCCGAAAATGAGGAAGAAAAATCTTCTGAACCGGAAGAAAGCAATGAAAATTCCGAAAAGCTGACAGCGATACTGAGTGAAGCAGGATATGGTATGGATGATGTGGCAGACTGCGGACAGTTGGTGGTTGTTCACAGCAGCGGCATTACTGCGGAAGTATCTCTGTATGCTAAAAATGAATCGGGAGTATGGGAAAATGTGGGACTTGATACATCTGGTTATGTCGGAAGTGAAGGCGTTACCGACAGTCCTTCCGAGGGATATTCAGGTACACCAAAAGGTCTGTACGGAATCGGGGAGGCTTTTTATATTGACAGCCGGCCGCAGACAGGGCTGAATACCTTTGCCGTTACCGAAAATACCTATTGGGTAGATGATCCCGGCTCGAAATTCTACAATCAGAGAGTAGAGGGGACAGAGGAGCAGGATTGGAACAGTGCCGAGCATATGATCGATTATCCTTCGTCATACCGCTATGGATTTGTTATAGAATACAACACTGCCAATTCCCCCACAGGAATCATAGCAGGGAAGGGGTCTGCATTTTTTTTCCATTGCAGTACAGGCGGTGCAACGGCAGGCTGTGTGGCAGTTTCCGAGGATATGGTGCTTGCTTATCTGAGCCGGCTTGATGGTTCTGAATCTCCGAAAATATTAATTTATTAGTAATACAATGTGTCAGAAATATGATGTTACTGTACAGTTTCAAGCCGCGTTTCAAATTAACCCGAAACGCGGCTTGAAACTTGTTTTTATCAAAAAAGTAGTGAGTGCAGCGAACGACTGCGCGAATTGACAGCGGAGGCATGCCGAAAAAAACGGACAGGGTATTATGCCCTGTCCGTTTTTGTGGGAAGATGATCTCATGATCAATCGTGTAATTGTTTC
>CACYDD010000193.1 GCA_902773065.1 uncultured Ruminococcus sp.
GGTTGACCCGGACAAGCTGATGCCTCTGAGAGTGATCAATTATGACGGCTCTGTTTACAGAAGCCAGTACAAGACTGCACAAGAAAAGACGGATAAGACCTGTTATCCGGTCATTACATTAGTCATTTACTTCGGGAAGAGGGAATGGACTTACGGTAAGAATCTCCATTCCTGTCTGGAAATTCCTGATAAATTGTTGCCGTTTGTAAATGATTACAAAATGAATTTCTATTCCATCAAGGATATGCAGCCGGAGCAAATACAAAAATTCAAGTCTGATTTTCGTGCTATTGCAGAGTTTTTCTATGCACTGAACAACGGTATAGAATACCATCCCACCAATCAGGTATTGGAGTATCCGGAAGAAACACTTGATATGATAAGCGTATTCTCTGATGACGAGCGTTTCAGAAATGAATTCAACACCTTAGCAACCGACAAGAAAGGAGAGGTCACAATGTGTGAGATTTATGATAAGATACTGATGGAAGGTGAAGCAAGGGGTGAAGCAAGAGGTGAAGCAAGGGGTGAAGCAAGAGGTGAAGCAAAGGGCAGACTTGCTGTACTTACTGAGTTAGTCAAAAAAGGAATCATAACGATCATGCAGGCCGCAGAACAAGAGAAAATGTCCGTTGAAGAGTTTTCAAAGAAAACAGGTCTTGCTGCACAATAATCTGACTCCCTGACAAGTTATCCCCGATACTGCTGTTATTAAAACCATGACGGCAGTATCGGGGATTTTTGACGGGCGTATAGCATAAACGGAGAATTTGTTTTGCTGTGTGAACATTACGGATGTTACCAATACAATCAGGCTTTTACCCTATATATAATACCACTTAACCACTTACATCCAAAGGCGTCAGGGAGTAGCTCAAAAACCTGCGATACCCGTTCTGGACGGGAGGTGAAGGCACATGATTGATTGAATCATCGCCGTCAGTTATTCGATCAGCGGTGCTATGCTGGTAATGATGGCGATTGGTATCGTGTTCTCCATGGTAAAAACAGGTATTGCTGCAACCAACGACGCAGCTATCAAAGAGAACATCGGTATTGACAGCGCAGTAATAGCAGAAGGATGCTCCGAATTCGTTCTATGATGAGGTTAGCTGGCACTGAAGGAAATCAGCTTTTCAGATTCATGGATTCAGGTATTGAAATAAAACCCACACCATGATAGAATATTACTGTAATCCGCTCGGAGACAACATAACAATAATTTTCATTCAGGGGGGAATGCAAATGGATTCTTACAGCTTTTCAGAGAAAGACTGGAAACTATACAGAAGCAAAGTAGCCGACTGGCAGGAGGCACATATGGAGAGGCTTTGCAAAGAATATATTGGTATTCTTTGTACCGATGAAATAGGTTCTGAGCGTTTCTGGAAGCTGCATGACAGAATAAAAGAGGATGTGAAGTCCCCTGGTGTTATTGTAAAAAACAGCCGATCAGAAATGTTCAATAATATACTCGGTCTTCTGAGTGATGGAGTGATAACCCTTGATGATCTTGACGGTTTCAGTGATGACCTCAGAGAACGGCTTGCTTTTATCATAAAGAATCATCCAGAGTATTTCGATGATAGAAAAGAAAGTGAAGAATAATATGGATAAGATCAGTTTTATTATTACAAAGGATTCATTTCGTATAGACAATGCAGTTCAGAATAATCAAAGCGATAAAGCCGATGAGTTCTCAACAGCACCCTACCAGACCTTTTACCGTCTTGCTTTCTCTGCACGTCCGGATTTTCTTGATGCGGCGGGCAGTTATATATTTCGTCTGGCAGAAACATTTACTGAGGCGCTTGCCGCCGTTCCCGGAATTGAGCTCAGCCGTGAAAAAACAGAGCTTTCTCCGGATGATGAAACGATTGAAATGCTGCTGGAGGGTGTCCCTTTTGTACTTGGTGCGGAATATGTGACAAAGACCTGGATAAAGCGGCAATACAGACGTTTCCTTGAAGTTTTCAGAAAAGAAATAAAGGCATATAATGGAAAAGTATCGCTTTATTTTGCAGAGAAGAATGAAAAGCTCCATGTTCCGGAAAGAGTTTTCTTCCATCTGGTTGAAAATACACAGGGAGATTATCCGTTTGCCTTTCTTGCAACCTATGCTACTAAAACAGAAAACGGGGCAATACGCCATGTTCCTCTGCAATATGCTCTGACGGAATATAAAGGAGAAAAGAGAAAAATACTTGATCTGCTTTCCTGTCTTAACAAGGCAGCCGAGGTATCGGAGCTTATCGGAAATTTTATGGAAAGCGGAGAGCTTTTTCATCCTCTCGGACTTACCTCCGAGGAGGCATACAGTCTGCTAAAGGACATACCCCAGTTAGAGTCAGTGGGCATCCGCTGCCGCATACCCAACTGGTGGAAAAAGCGTTATGACAGCGTTGCTGTTTCAGTAAAGGTGGGTGATGAAAAGCCAAAACTGCTCGGGCTTGATTCAGTGCTGAGCATGACACCAAGCCTTACGGTGGGCGGTATACCGCTGACCGAGAACGAAATAAAGCAGCTTTTAAGTCAGACAGAAGGCTTGTCTTTTATTAAAGGCAGATGGATAGAGGTAAACCATGCTCAACTCAACGCTCTGCTTAAAGAACTGAAAATGCAACGGGGCGATATTACCTTCCTTGAAGCCCTCCGTGCAGAGATATCCAGAACCTCGGATAATGAAGCAGATAACGGCATCATCATAACAAACGGAAAATGGATGAAGGAATTTCTGAAAACGCTGAGAAGTCCCGAAAAGATCAAAAAAGAGCCGCTCCCCTCATCATTTTGTGGAGAGCTGCGCCCCTATCAGAGCAGCGGTAGAAACTGGCTGCTGCAAATGAATAGGATCGGCTTCGGAGCCTGTCTTGCGGACGATATGGGACTGGGAAAAACTGTACAGATACTCTCCTTTTTGGAAAGTCTGCGAAAGGAAAAGCCAGATGCAAAGGTACTCCTTGTAGTACCTGCATCGCTTCTCGGCAACTGGAAAAAGGAGGGCGCAAAATTCACGCCCGAAATGACCGTTGATATTCTTTACGGTAAAAGGTCTGATACTCTTTCCGAACAGTTCAAAGAATCATCAGCATTTCTGACAATTACCACATATCGTATGGCTTGTACCATTCAAAGCCTTTATGAAAGAGAATGGGACTGCATTATTCTGGACGAGGCACAGGCAATAAAAAATCCGCTGACAAAGCAGACAAAGCAGCTGAAAACCTTGAAAAGCAGGATGAAGATCGCTCTGACGGGTACACCTATCGAAAACGATCTGTTCAATCTGTGGTCAATTTTTGATTTTCTCAACAAGGGACTGCTCGGCAGTTCCGAGGAATTCCGCAAATTCTGCCGCAGCCTTCAGGATCACCCGGAGGGCTATGCAAAGCTTAAAAATATGATCGCACCCTTTATGCTCCGCAGAGTCAAAACAGATAAGAAGATCATTTCCGATCTGCCCGAAAAGTTTGAGCAGCCTGATTACATAGAGCTTTCAAAGAAACAGACCGTCCTTTACAGAAAGCTTCTGGCAGAGACTGAGGATACTCTTCTTGAAAGTACGGGCATACAGAGAAAGGGACTGATACTTTCCCTTCTGCTGCATCTCAAGCAAATATGCAACCATCCAGATCAGTATCTCGGTCAGGATGAATTTGACCCGATACAAAGCGGTAAATTTGAGATGCTCAGAGAGATATGTCAAACCATTTACGAAAAGCGTGAAAGAGTTCTGGTGTTTACACAGTTCAAGGAAATGACCGGGCATCTTGATAAATTCCTTGAGCAGATATTCCACTGTAAAGGCGGTGTTATCCACGGCGGTGTCAGTGTCAACGAACGCTCGGAGCTGGTAAGCCGTTTCCAGAGTGAGGAATATATGCCCTATATGGTGCTTTCCGTCCGTGCCGGAGGTACAGGTCTGAATCTTACCAAAGCAAATCATGTAATCCACTTTGACCGCTGGTGGAACCCGTCCGTTGAAAATCAGGCGACCGACAGAGCTTTCCGTATAGGTCAGGACAAAAATGTAATGGTGCATAAATTCATCTGTCAGGGGACAGTGGAGGAAAAGATTGAAGCTCTTATAAATTCCAAAAGAGAATTGGCGGAAAATGTAATAGGTTCGGGCGGCGAAAGCTGGATAACGGAAATGAGTAATGACGAGCTTCTGTCAATGCTCAGACTGGAGGTGTAA
>CACYDD010000194.1 GCA_902773065.1 uncultured Ruminococcus sp.
GATTTGCGCTCGCTGCATCCTGATTGCGCCGCCTTCTCCGACGAGGACAAGGCGCTGCTTCGGCAGTACGGCGCGACGGTGGATTGAAAAATTCTTGACGACAAAAAACAAATACCAACCCGTCTTGGTGAAACGATTGACACAGCATCGGTTTCAACTAAGGCGGGCTGGTTTTATATGTATGAACTATATCGACATAAAATGTTTAGTTGTTTGGGACAGCAGGTTCGCGGTCATTCTTAATCATAAGCCATTCTGCGTTTTCTTCCAGTGCTTCGATTCCGAACTGCTTGAAAATCTTCTGTGCTTTATTCGGGTCGGCAGCATAATCTTGAACGGCCTTCTGTGCAAGCAGTTTGCAGTAGGAATACTTTGATGCCAATTCACCATAAGCGTTGAGATTATTATTAGTAGTTATCATGAGCGACAAAATATTAATCAGCCCAATACTAAATACAATCCAATTCTCATGTGCAAAGTCATATTTCCAGATAATAAAAGCAAGTACAGCAGAAAGAATGACAGCAAAGGCTGTAAATCCAATGGTGATCTGCTTGGAATGTCTGTTTTTCCTGGAGAACTTAGTAATTCGGCTGGTGTAGAATTTCAGCTGCTCCGGCGAATTAGAATAAAAATCAGCGGTAAGGTTATCGGGAAGATCAGGAACATATCTGCTGTCATCATCCTTTTTGAGAAGCAGACCGAGCCATTCGGTTTCAATATACTGGTTGTCCGGAGTATACCACTTTGCGGAATCAGGTTCCAGCTTCCACAAACCACTGCCGCTTTCCTTCATCAAATAGTCTGTTACATACCATGCCTTAAACGCCTGTGTTGCCCAGAACATATCCTTTTGAAATTTGACTGTATAATTATCGCCTACCGATTCATTAATGCCGGCAGCAAACCAATAGCACTGCACTCGCATTCCTTCGGCAAGGGAACGGAATTCCAGATATTTGTTGTGGGCATTCATTCCCTTAATAATAATCCAGTAAAAAAGGTAAGAAATAACAATGAAGAAAAGATACCCGATCAGAAGCCAATATCGTTCAATCAAATCAGAATATGCCGAGAAACAGCCCATCGCAATGACCGCCAGCACCATCAGTATTCGATTTTGGGAATTCTGTTTATTCTGTGCTTCCATTGAAATCAGGTCATAATAGATCTCACGCAGATTGGAAATGTTAACATAATCAGGCAGGGGTTTGTTATCCTGATGATGCCAAGGAAGCAGGTCATAAATATTCTCTGTCTGCTCATCTGCAGATTTACTGAAGGCAATAATTTTTTTATTGAATTGCTTGATTTTCTTTGCATTGGCTTTAAAATTTCTGCGCTTTGAATCCTTAAGCTTTTGCAGTATGCCTGGATCAATAAATCGGCCGCGGCTGAACCACGGTTCAGAATCGTTAATGGTTTCCAGCATATGAGGATAAAGTTCTCGCACCCTGTAGTTGATTTCCGGACGCGTTCCCTGACGATCCGGAAGCACTATCTGAAAAATAGGGCGGTTTTCTGGGAATCGAAGTATGTAATTATCAGATGGCGTATCGGCAGTGCTCAAGATTCCTCTGATAGTCTGGTAGACCGGTTCCTGCATACTCGCAATACCGTCCCAGGCAGCTATAGTTATCCAGCAGTATTTTTTTATGTTTTCCACATCGGTAAAAACCAGTTGAGCACTGTATTTTTGCTGTAGTAAATTGATGATATGTCTGGAAATCTGGTTGTCACCCGGTGTCATCACAATCAGCTGATTATGGCTCTGTGTCTGTTTGTCAGCAGAAAAGTCACCAAACCAGCGTATCAACTGTTTCATGATTTTTTCGACAGCAGCATCAAGCTGATTTTGATCAAATTTCATAGTACTCTGAGCGATAACGCCGATATTGACTGGCATACAGTAATTGATATCAGATCCACCATTTGGCATCCATTCACTGCGGCATTGCTTAAAAGACTTTGACATTTTGTTTCCCTCCATATATGTTATGTTTTATAAGTTACAAAAATCTGCAAAATAGTATGTTTATTATATATTTTTTATAGCTTAATGTCAATATCTAAATTACAACATATGTTTAGTGAAAATAATGATTGACATTATCCGTATATTCGATATATAATAAGATAATAAATCTTAAAACTATTAGATAATATTCTGCAGTTCATTTTATAGAGAGGGGACTTCAATAATGGATGATTTTATGGAGTACAAAACAAGAGGGCAGTCAGAGCCATATGGAAAACCAAGAGTCTTTCTTTGTTCATTGCCGGAAGATCGTGGATGTTTCGAAATACTGACTGAGAAAATTTTAAACAAGCAAAACTGCAGCATTTGGTATGTAAAGGACGCTGTCAATCTTAACGAGGCATCAGATGACTATATAGCTGCCATATCACAGATGCAGCTGGTAGTGATTCCCGTTACCAATAAATTGCTTTCTGCTCATAGTACTGTTACCGAAACCGTTTTACCCTATTGTTTGGCAAACTGCATCCCTGTTCTTCCTATTGTTCAGGAAACCGGAATTGTTGAAAAATACGCAGAGGTATTTGGAAATCTTCAGTTTTTAGACAGTTCTTCA
>CACYDD010000195.1 GCA_902773065.1 uncultured Ruminococcus sp.
CACCGCACAAAGCCCGCCTGACGGCTTTGTACTGAATCTGCTTGCATATTTTCCGTCATCTTGCACAGAAATCCCTTGACATACGACAGTATGCCTGCGGAATTTCTATACAATCTGACGAAAAATCTGTCGGCGCATCTTCAGAACAAGCTTTGTGCGGTGTTGCCTATAAAGTGCGGAGAAATGATCGCGGCGGATATCATTGATGAATCGTCGCAGGATTTTTCAGGCAGAGAACACCGTTATGTCCTCCGAAGCCGAGAGAAAGAGACAATGCGGCATTTATTTTCTGTTCGACGGAATTATGAAGGACAACATTCAGGTCACATTCGCTGTCAATTGTTTCGGTTCCGCAGGTCGGGTGGATATATCCATTATGCATCTGTAAAGCAACGGCACAGCATTCAACTGCTCCTGCGCCTCCGAGAAGATGTCCTGTTATGGATTTAGTTGAATTTATAGCAATATCCTTTGTATGGTCTGCAAAAACAGTTCTTATGGCTTTAGCTTCGGTAAGGTCGTTAAAGTGAGTTGACGTTCCGTGTGCATTTATGTAGTCGATTTCATTTTCAGAAATTCCTGCTTCTGATAAAGCTGACTTTATCGCATAGCAGATCGCTTCCGCAGACGGATCGGGCATGGTAACGTGAAAAGCGTCACAGCTTGAACCGTAGCCGCATATCTCGGCATAGATCTTAGCATTTCTTTCAAGAGCGTGTTTTTCACTTTCAAGTACGAGTATACCAGCACCTTCTCCGAGAACGAAACCGCTTCTGTTCACGTCAAAAGGTATGGAAGCCTTCATCGGGTCGTAAGCCTTTGTAAGTGCTTTCATATTTCCGAACGCACTCAGGCAGAAGCCTGTCAGTGTCGATTCACTTCCTCCGCAGATACATACATCAAGATATCCGTCCTTTATTTTTCTGTAGGCTTCTCCGATAGCATTTGTTGAAGAAGCACACGCAGACGCAATGGAAAAATCACTGCCCTTGAATCCTGTTTTCATAGCTATTACGGCAGATGCCATATTTGGAACCATTGCAGGAATAAAGGAAGCACTGACAGCTTTATTTCCACGTTCAATATAGCCGATGTGCTCTTTTTCGGTATGAGGAAGGCCTCCGAAACCTACGCCTAAAATAACACCGCTTCTGAACGGTGATATCTCCTTGATATCGAGCTTGCTGTCAAGGATTGCTTCCTCAGCCGCAGCAGCCGCAAACTGAACGAATCTGTCCATACGCCGCAGCTCTTTCTTCGAGAAATAGTCCTCCGCCTTGAATCTTGACGCACTGCCGCATACTTTTATGGGAAATTCAGCATCATCACAGATGAACTCAGACAGACAGCATCTTCCGTTTTTAAGGTTGGAGTTAAACTCTTCTGCATTATTACCTGCTGGATTGACTGTACCAATACCTGTTATAAATACTCTGTTCATTCAAACACATCTTTCGTTTTAAAATTGCAATTCTTGTTTTATGTAACTTGATTAGTTTTTTTATCTGATTTCTTTCTTTTACAATAAGTATCAAATTCAATAAGACCGCTTATCAGATCCGCACACATAAAAGCAGACCAAACCACAAACAAAAAACTAATACAAACAATAGCCTATTCATAAACCTTTTCATATTCTCACCCTATGATATGAACTTGGATTTGTAAAGTGGTATTTTCATAGCCATGATTTTAACTTTGGGTATTGACTTTTACCATATATGTGTATTATAATACATATGTCTAAAAATGCCAATGGACATTATTTCTCCAAAATGTGCATTATTACACACATTCTTTGGATAATGCGGCATTAGCAACACAAATCCTAAAAAATGATGAGAGGTTTTTTATGAATGAAGTCAAACGCCCTGACAGAAGAGTTACACGCACAAAGAAAGCTATACACATAGCTTTGGCGGAATTGCTGTGTGAAAAAGACATCAACGCAATAACAATAAAGGATATTTCTGAAAGAGCTGATATAAACAGAAAAACGTTCTATAACTATTACAGCGGTATTCATCAGGTGGTAGATGAGATAGAAAACAACATAA
>CACYDD010000196.1 GCA_902773065.1 uncultured Ruminococcus sp.
CAGTTACGTTCGTGATTTGTTTGTTGGTCTGGATTGCAAATGAGATTGGCATTTTCGTCGTGAACCTCACCTATATGCGTGTGGGAATGGCGATCAGCTTTGTATGTATCATGATTCCGATGGCAGTCTTTTTTTACACAAAAGGGGCTCGAAGGTGGTTTAAGTTTCTGTTGATTATTTTTCTGTCCCTGACATCAATTTCAATCGAAACCTTCCTGACCTTTCATGGTGTCATGCTGTGCGTATTTCCCATTCTTCTGGCGGCACAGTACCCTGACACCAGAGTGTTCCGACTGGATTTCTGGTTCAATCTTCTCGGCATACTTGTATCAGTAATTCTCGGCTATTATATAGGCTGCTGGGACGGCAACATGATTTATGCCACTACCTATGGGATCACACTGCAAAATGATTCACTGTCGGCTCGTGCAGCTGTTATGAACGGCAACTATATGATACAGTTGCTTTTGTATTTTGCAATCCCCCGCATGGTTATTTATTCAACAATAGCACTGAGCGTCACCTATATTCTGAAAACGGCGAAACTGCAGTATGTACGGCAAAGCCTGATACGGATGGAAGCGGAAAACGACAGCCTTACCAAATTGGAAAACCGAACGAAATACAATTCGCGTGTCAGCGGAGAATACCGGAAACTGGAATCGATTTTCGTCGTATTTCTGGATGTCAATAATCTGAAAAAGATGAACGATACCTGCGGACATGAGGCAGGCGATGTTGTTCTGAAACGAACCGCAGAGGAAATGCATCGGCTTGTCTGCGATACCATACACGGCTATCGACTGGGGGGAGATGAATTCGTGTTTGTATTCTGTGATTACAAAGAGGAAGAAGCACAACGGCTTCTGAAAGACTGGGAGCATACCCTTATGCCTTTGAACGGCAAAGAATATCCTGTGCAGTGCTCCCTTGCTATTGGCAGTGCCTACGCTTCCCGTCCGTTTGATATGGAAGCTGTTCTGAAACAGGCAGATGACAATATGTACCGCACAAAGCTTGCCATGAAAGCACAAAGGGTTGATTAAATCCTGCCGGAATTTATTGGCAAAAAATAGAGGAGTCAGTTTGTAAAGTAATATTAATAACCATGTGGCAGAGGGCATAATGACACCTCTGCCGCTTTTATTTTTCATCAATTTTCAACCGTAAAATAAATTTATAAAAAATTTATAATTTTTTATAAATTTATAGTGACTTTTTACTATTTTTATGTTATAATAGGTGATAATCGATAATTTTATTATAAAAGTTAAAATATTTTAACAAGAAAAACAATTCCCACCTTTATAAGTGAAGGAATACATAACAAACCAAACATCAGTAGTGAGCGGAGAGAAATCGGTATCCCCTACTGACAAGAGCAATCGATGCACCTCATAAAGGTGCTGTCGCACTCCGTTAAATTATCGAGCGTGGATTGAAACAACACAGAATATACACAATATGATACAAATAGTAAATTATTTATTATCAGGTGGTTGAATGACAGAACAAATCATTAATATCGACCGTATGGAACAGGCTGTTGCACTATTCGGCACGTTTGATGAAAATATCAAACTGATACAAAACGAATATATGGTTTCAGTCGTGTGCAGGGGCAGTGAACTGAAAATAACAGGTGAAATTGAAAATGTAGCCAAAGCCGCAAAGGTAATTGATAGTCTTCTCGCTTTAATTAACCGCGGCGAAGCGTTAAGTGATCAGAATGTCCGCTATTGTATGTCGCTTGTCAATGAGGGGAATGAACAGCGCATAGAACAACTGGCAGGTGACTGTATCTGCATTACTTCAAAAGGCAGACCTGTCAAGCCGAAAACGCTGGGACAGAAAAAATACTGCACCGCTATCAAGAAAAACACCATCACGCTCGGTATCGGTCCTGCGGGAACAGGAAAGACCTATCTTGCCGTCGCCATGGCTGTCACAGCATTCAGAGCAAGGGAGATCAACCGGATCATTCTCACACGTCCTGCCGTTGAGGCAGGCGAAAAACTTGGGTTTCTGCCGGGAGACCTTCAAAGCAAGGTTGACCCCTATCTCCGTCCGCTGTATGATGCACTTTTTGATATGCTCGGCGCAGAAACCTATCAGAAATATGTTGAAAGAGGCAATATCGAAGTTGCTCCGCTTGCCTATATGAGAGGCCGTACACTTGATGACAGTTTTATCATTCTTGATGAAGCACAGAATACAACACCCGAACAGATGAAAATGTTTCTGACCCGTCTGGGATTCAATTCCAAAATGGTCATCACAGGCGATATCACACAGATCGACCTTCCGGGCAGTACACGCTCAGGACTGAAAGATGCTGTCAGAATACTGAAAAATATTGCTGGTATCGAAAGTGTAAACTTCAATGCGTCTGATGTAGTAAGAAACAGACTGGTTCAGGATATCATCAAAGCATATGACAATGCAGCAAATAGAAATTCATCAAACAAAAAATAAAATCTTAAAGCGATAAATGAGCAACAGGATTTAGGGTTCAGGGTTCAGGATTTAGGATTTAGGATTCAGGGTTCAGGATTCAAGATTTAGTTTTACTATTAACCTATCTCCTATCCTCTATCCCTTTTCATCATTTGTTCATCGATAGATAAAAGGAAAAAGAAAACAGCTAATTAACAGAAAGGTGAGGTTTTATCATGGATAAAATAAAAGTAATTATTACCAATAAGCAAAAGATTATCAAAATCCCTACAGGACTCCGAATGCTGATCAGACGCTGCTGCAATGCTGTACTGAAAATGGAAGAATTTGTCGGTTCTGTTGAGGTAAGCGTTACACTCGTTGACAATCAGCAGATCAAGGATCTGAACAGAATTTACAGAAACAAGGACAATGTTACAGATGTTCTTTCCTTCCCGATGGGTGAAAACGGAAAATATGATATTGACCCGAAAACAGGTGCAAAAATCCTCGGCGACATTGTACTTTCTATGGAAAAAGCAGTGGAACAGGCAGAACGCTTCGGTCACAGTCTCCAGCGTGAGGTAGGCTATCTGACAGCTCATTCCATGCTCCATCTCCTCGGATATGACCATGAGGATAATGGTCTTCAGCGACTGCGCATGAGAGAAAAAGAAGAAAAGGTCATGACACTTCTCGGTCTTCCCAGCTCCTCCAGCTATGTCATCAAGGAAGAAGAGGAATAATGTCTTTGTTCAAAAGCTTCAAATATGCCTTTGAGGGGATACTATACTGTATAAAAAACGAGCGAAACATGAGAATTCATACGGTAGTCACACTGTATGTTCTGATTTTTGCACGTTTTTTTGCTTTTAC
>CACYDD010000197.1 GCA_902773065.1 uncultured Ruminococcus sp.
CGATAGGTTTCTGAGCCTCATGCTTATGCTCAGCACCCTTGTAGATGTGAAGTCTAGTCAGAGCCTTGCGGCCGATGGTGTTGGACGGAATCATACCCTTAACAGCAAGCTGAAGAGCGAGTTCGGGTCTGTTAGCCATAAGGTTATCATATCTTACAGCCTTCATATGTCCCACATAACCTGTGTGATGATAATAATACTTCTGCTCAAGCTTCTTACCCGTCAGAACGATTTTATCAGCATTGATAACGACAACGAAATCGCCGCTGTCCACATGAGGGGTATAAGTCGGTTTATTTTTACCTCTGAGCAGATCTGCAATCTGCACTGCAAGGCGGCCAAGTGTTTTACCTGATGCATCGATCACATACCACTTGCGTTCAACCTCGCTTGGCTTAGCCATAAAAGTTGACATAGCGTAATCCTCCCTGAAAATTCCAAATTTCTGCTTAACAGTATTTTCTTTACGAAATCCGTAAGTCACAAGATAGATGATAGCACAGCTTTTTCATGAAGTCAAGCATTTTTTAAAACTTTTTTAATTTAGCGTTTAAAAACTCTTTATTTTTCTATTATTCTTAAATTTGCTCTGTTTTTCTGATTTGTGATTTTAAATTTCTGATGTTTCAAATCAAATGTTATTATTTAATGTTCCGTATTCAATGTATAGTGAAGCGTAAAAAAATTTTAATAATTTTTAGAAAGAAATGAAACACTCTCCTGATCTCATGTGTTATAGTAAGTGAAAGTGCTTTCAAGAGATATGCAAAACAAAAATAAGAAGGTGTTGAAATGATATCCGAGGCTACCGCAAAAAGACTGATCGACGGTGACGAAACCGCTTTAGATGAAATCATTACCAAAATGACTCCCCTGATCTCCTCTATCATTTATAATGTATCGAACGGAGCAATTCCCTCCGTTGATATCGAGGAAATCGCAGCAGATACATTCATTACCCTATGGTATAACCGCAGTAAGGTAATGGCAGAAAGAATCGAAGGTTATATATGCACGATCGCAAGGAATAAGGCACGGAATAAAGTCAGAGATAACCAATACCGTCAGACAGTCGATATCGATGATATTATCGCAGAGGATGAGTTTGTTGTTTCAGACGGAATTGAAACCAAGGAAGCAGAATCCGCTTTAATGACAGCACTTGACGAACTTGGTGAACCCGACAAAGAGATCATACTCAGGCATTATTTATAATGCCTGCCGTCAGGACAAATTGGAAATATTCTGAATCTCAAACCCGAAACAGTACGCACAAAAATGCGCCGTGCAAAGGAAAAACTGAAAAAAATACTGAATGAAAGAGGTTTTATCAAATGAAAAAGACAATTATTTTTGATACAATTGGCACACTCCCCACAGAGATCACAACCGGAAGCGTTACCGCTGAAACCGGTGTTGATACAGAAAATGTCCGCAGCATGGTTTTTGATGAGATCCACAGCAGCAAAGGAAAAAAGGCCTTCCGCAAAAGGCTGACTGTCATTCTTGTAGCTGCCGCCGTAGGCGTGGCAGCACTCGGCACAGTAACAGCAGGAGCAATGGGCGGATTCAATAACGTGATCGGCGAGCATTTTTCAGGAGAAAATTTAAACGGTGTTTATGCCGGCGGCGATGTTAACATTCAGACAGCAGACGGCATCAAAGCAGAGCTGGCAGGCGTTGCAGGTGACGACAGCAGTGCCATGAGCATTATTCAGATCTCCAAAGCAGACGGTTCTGAGCTTGTCAGCGACTACCGAAACGCTTATGTCCGCAATCATGATGTTCTGGACTATACATTGAATGAAAAAATTGACTTTGCAAATATCAATGTAGAAGAGTACGCAAAATATCTGGAAAAAAATGATATCATAGAGGATGAGAAATATCCGCTGGTACTTTCCAGTAATGCCAAAAACAATCAGGAATACGAATACAATCAGGCATATATCAAGATGCCTGCCTGGGTTCAGGTGACGAATCATGATTACTGGACTCAGAATGAAGGAAAGGCAGGTATGAAGGATGAATATTATCTTACAGATTCCAGTCATATCAGCGGTTATTATATGTATAATTTCGGAGCTGCCGGATATTCGTATGACGAAGAAAACGGACATACAATAAACCCGAAGGGCGAAACCGCTGAAATCGAACAGAAAGCTCTTTATATTTATCAACCTGTTAAAATAATCCATGAGGGATCAATCGCCGATTGGTTCGATGACAAGAAAATCATGGTGGAAACACTCAAAAAATACGCTCCTTCGATAACAGAAGATGAGGTTATTACTTATGACCCGGAAACTTTCCGCTGGATGATTGCGAAAAAGACGGTTCTGAATATTGACCTTAACGCTTCCTACAAACTGAACTACAAGAATACCGATGTTGAATTTGCTCCTACAAACAATACGCTGGCATTTGACAATATCAGCTATACAGTCAATTCTATCCACAGCGGACCTTTTGTAACAGCCCTCAATATCACTGTAAATGATGATATCACCTCTTATGATATACCCGAATACGGTAATTATTTCGATTTTTATGGTTACCACAACGGCTGGCTTGAAAAATTCGGCTTCCATTCGGATATCAGAATCAATCTTACAAACGGAAAAAGCGTTGACGCTGTCATCAACTGTGTCAGCAGCGGTGCAAGCTTTGATGAAAACGGCGGAACATTCAGCTGTCTGGTCGGATATTACGATGATTCTCAGAATATATGGCTGACGATCAACCCGTCCGAAATCAAATCCATCACCATTGCAGGGCAAACAATTACAGCAAAATAAGTTTTCAACCGAACGCAGTTAAAAAGTTGAAAACTTTTTAACTGCGTTGGTATAAAATTTTTCCGGGACTTTATGGCGCGGCAAAAAATAATGGATTTCTATAAACTTGAGTGCGAAACAGAGACCGGCGACTCGACGACACTGCACAATATTTGTGCAGTGTTTGTTTTTATGCTACAATAAAAAATTGCAAAAAACAAAATATTTTTGAGGCATCCATAGAATGTGTGGGTAAGTAATTTGCGTTTATGCCGCGAAAGCTATTGACAATGAGCAGTATATGGTAG
>CACYDD010000198.1 GCA_902773065.1 uncultured Ruminococcus sp.
GTTGGAATTGCAGGTAAAGATTTTGATATCCTTGCCGTGAAAATTCATTGAACTTTTCCCCCATTATTATTTTGTTTACGTTAATAAGGTTCTTAAAAACCTTTTACACTCAATTATATTTTAATACCTATTCGACAAAAAATCAAGTTTTTATCGAAGAATCAGAGCTTTAAAAATAATTTTGGCTTATTCATGTAAAACTTCAGAAAAATCAGAGAAATATAATTTATTATGCACAAAACCGATTTTACAGGATCTGGTTTTTCAATGTCACATTGCTGATATTGTGATTGTCGCTGATCTCACAGCTTTCGATGAGTGCAGCCGGACCGATCTCACAGAACGAGCCGATACTGGTTTTTCCCCTGATAACGGTTGAGGGCAGTATGGTTGTGTTGGCAGAAATGGTAACATCCCTGCCGATGATCACACCGTCTGCACACGGAATATTCACACCGTTTTTCATATGCTTTTTCAGAATTCTCGTTCGTGCGATCTCATTCAGCTGTGCAAGCTGTATACAGTCATTTGCACCGAGAACCGAATCCGCATTTTTTGCCTTATAGGACATGACTGCATTACCGCTGTTTTTGATAATCTCGATCGTATCGGTCAGATAATATTCACCTGTTTTTTCGCTTTTTTCAAGTTTACTGAGTGCATCAAGAAGAATATCTGTTTCAAACCAGTAAGCACCTGAATTGACCTCCTTGATCTTGCGTATTTCATCAGTCGCTTCCTTTTCCTCTACGATTGCTTTCAGTGTTCTCAGGTGGAAGAAATGCTCCTCGTCCGTTTCATGCACAATTCGTCCGTAGCCTGCCGGGTTTTCCACTTCTGCAGAAATCACTGTACAGCCACGTTTTTCAGATGGTTTTCTCGGAGCTTCCCAGTCAAAAACCTCCGGTTCAATTTCGCCTGTCTGGTTCTGCACAACAAAGGCGTTTCTGATCGTTTCCACGCCAATAAACGGTGCATCACCGTTGAGGATCAGCACATCACTGCCCCTGTGCTTTTCCAGAAAAGGAATCGCCATCATCACCGCATGACCTGTACCGAGCCGTTCGGGCTGGTACACTGTTTCCACCTCAAACGGAAGTGCTGACAGATACTCCTCCACATATTCACGCTTGCTTCCTGTCACAACGCATATATCCTTAATTCCTGCCGATCTTACGGCATCGATCACCCATTTGATCATCGGCTGGAAAACAACCTCACTGAGTACCTTAGGACGGTTCGACTTCATTCTCTTGCCCTCGCCGCCTGCAAGTATTATCGCACTTGAATTTTTCATAAATGCATCTCCCTCACTTAAAACATATCATTTTTTAACATTTTTCAGAAGTGCCTTAACGGAATAGCCGATTCCGGAAAATGCTGTTGTGAGCGGCAAGCCGCAAAATGCCCTCCACCACGCATCAAAGTCCGTTCCTCTGTGCAGGATAAAATAGTACAGAATAAGCGGAAGAATAAACTGGCACTGACCGATACAGGCACCATAAAATAATGCCGCAGGCTGTCGTTTTGTACCGATTCCTAATATTGCACCTGCTATGGCAAAAACAGTCGGAACAGCAATATAATCCGGCAACGGAATCGTCACAGGCGTATGAAAAAGCATCGCAGGCGTTACCGCACCGATCCCTATCACATCAAGAATTACACAGAGAAGTCCTCCCACCATAAAGAAAATCAGACAATTTCTTTGATTCGCTCTGATACCGCTTATTCTCATACATCATCACCATTACTTCTTTTTAAAACCGTCTTTCAGCGAAACACTGCGGTTAAAAACAAGCTTTTCAGCTGTGCTGTCATTGTCAAGGCAGAAATAGCCAAGTCTCATGAACTGATAATTCATCGGACGCTCTGCCCCCTCAACGGATTTTTCAATCTTGCAGTTTTTCAGAATGGTAAGGCTTGTCGGGTTGATATAGTCAAGGAAATTCTTGTCACCTACATCAGGCTCCGGATCGGTAAAAAGGTTTTCATACAGTCTTACTTCGGCGTCCAGATAGTTTGCTGCATCTACCCAATGCACCGTACCTCTTACCTTCCTGCCATCGGGGGTATCTCCCCCCCTTGTTTCGGGATCATATTCGGCATACACTTCAATAACTTTTCCGTTTTCATTTTTTTTACAGCCTGTGCATTTTACAATGTAAGCGGATTTCAGGCGGACTTCATTTCCGGGATAGAAGCGGTTATACCCCTTGACTTTTTCTTCCAGAAAATCCTCGGCCTCAATAAATACTTCCCTGCTGAACGTAATGGTTCTTTTGCCGTCTGCTTCTCTGTTAGGATTATTTTCCACCTCAAAGGTCTCTGTTTTATCCTCGGGGTAGTTGGTGATCACCAACTTTACGGGATTGATCACACACATAACACGCTTGGCATTTTCGTTGAGGTCATCTCTCAGGCAGTGTTCCAGAAAACTGTATTCCACAACACTGTTGGTTTTGGATACACCGATTTTTTCACAGAAATTACGGATTGAAGCAGTTGTATAACCTCTTCTTCTCAGACCGCAGAGTGTCGGCATTCTGGGGTCGTCCCAGCCATTGACATAACCGTCATCCACAAGCTGACGGAGTTTTCTTTTGCTCATAACGGTATTGTTGATACCAAGTCTTGCAAACTCGATCTGCCGCGGCTTGCACGGAGATGAAATATTATCGATCACCCAGTCATAAAGCGGTCTGTGTGCTTCAAATTCCAGTGTGCAAAGCGAATGGGTGATACCCTCAATCGCATCCTCGATCGGGTGTGCAAAATCGTACATAGGATAGATACACCATTTATCCCCTGTTCTGTGGTGGCTGATCTTATTGATTCGGTAAATAACCGGATCACGCATATTAAAGTTGCCGCTGGCAAGGTCAATTTTTGCACGGAGTGTCATTTTACCCTCTTCAAATTCGCCGTTTTTCATTCTTTCAAACAGGTCAAGGCTTTCTTCAACCGGTCTGTCACGGAACGGACTTTTTGCAGGAGTTGTCAGGTCGCCCCTGTTCTCCCTCATTTGTTCGGGCGTCAGCTCACAGACATAGGCAAGACCTTTCTTGATCAGCTCGACAGCATATTCATACATTTGTTCGAAATATTCCGATGCAAAATAAAATCTGTCCTCCCAGTCAAATCCAAGCCACTTGATATCCTCTTTGATCGCGTCAATATATTCTACATCTTCTTTAGTAGGGTTGGTATCATCCATACGCAGATTACATTTTCCGCCGAATTTTTCCGCCATACCAAAATCAACACAAATTGCCTTTGCATGACCGATATGAAGATAACCATTTGGTTCAGGCGGAAAACGTGTATGTACTTCCTTACCTTCATACATACCGCCCTCTGCGATATCCTCTGTGATAAAGTTTTCAATAAAGTTACTTGCAGCACTTTCTGCTGCTTTGATTTCTTCTGCCATAGGTTTCTCTCCCTTTCATAAAATCCTTTTGATATAATGTCAAGGTCAGGTTCAATAATTCCTCAGATTTTTTTGAACTTTTTCCTGCCGTTTGTTTCCACAATCAACATCCTGCCATTTTTGAAATCAAGCCACTTGACAATGCCTGCAATCAATATCACAATTCCGATAACAGAAAAGATAATTCCTTGCACACCTCTTGAAAAAACAGCACTTTCCGCAAGCATAGAGCGGCCTGGGTCATCAGGGTCAACATAGACGGTTACCTGACGACCGGTCGTAACCATCTGTACAAGTCCGAGTTCGTTAGCCTGTGAAAAAGTAAGGCTGTCACTTCCTTGGTATTCCTTATCATTGTATTGATAAGTATAACGAACATGGTACTGTGTTCTGTTTCTGCCCGGTCTTAAAGTATAATCCACTGTTCCTGTGACCTTATCAGCCGAGGCGATAAACGCTTTGCTCTGGCTGTTTAAAACAATTCCTGATATCAGACTTAATACCGTAAGCAAAACAAAAAAAGCACCAATCACAATAGGGGGAAGAAAAATACGGCGACCGTCCTTTACTCCTGCTACCTTTTTGTGGGGGTAGTAATCCGCAGCGGAAAAATGAGTGGCAGATGTACGTTTGGTTTCAGCGGATTCACCCTGTTCATAGGAGCTGTAATAACTGAAACTGTCTTCCTGATTTTCCTGATCATACACATCATCTTCGCCAATAAACTCATATTGAGAATATCCGCCGTTCGAATATCCTCCGCCCTTGCTCCGGTTATAGCGGATCTGATCTGCTTTTGCAATCCATTCCGCTTTTTGATAATCTGTCGGTTCTGTTGAAATCTCATCAAGAAAGTTTTTGTTTATATGCCTTCTTTTTTGATTACGTAAGATGTTGCCAAAGAGGGAGATCGCATCAGTTTTTCGGTTACTGAAAGAACGGTATGGTCCTTTGGCAGCGTTGTACTGCCCCATGATCATATTAACCTTTGCTTCATATTCCGCTCTTTTTCTCATTTCTTCATCAGCATCGCGGATTGTATCGGAACTGTTGTCCGTATCATCCAATCCGTGATAGAAACCGTCATCAGCCATTGTCAATTCCTTCTTCCGCTGTCAAATTCATGTTCAAGTTCTTATTAATTTCAACTTTATTGCTGCGTTTTAAGTATAACAGCAATCAAATTCTAATCATTTTGCAATAGCTGCTATTTCTTCTTCGGTAAGTTCCCTGTTTTCAAACAGCTTTGCTATCACTGCCGAATCAAAATCCTGTTCATAATATTTCGCTACCCATTCACCAAATGATTCCGCAGACTGAGGGATATACCCGAGAAGATTTGACTTTCCTCCGTCATTATCGGGTTCTTCGTTCTGATACCACTTACTGTCGGAATTCAGATACCACATACAGAATGTTGTTTCGTTGCGTTCGTCCTTGGTCATCAGATGAAATAATGATTCCGGCATACCTTTGAACATCGTTTCAAAAAATGAATCATTCCATTCCTCTGCCGCAAACTGATTTGATCCGTTTTCATGGTCAAAGCCTTTGACAAGAACTCCTGTTTCGGTAAACAACACCGTCAGATGATCTCCGCTGCCGTTATCAAGAATATACCACCGACAGTCATGATCCATACCGCTTGTCGCAAAACGCAGATACTCCATTTCAGGCGGTGTCATCAGTTCATCCAGTCTGACCAATGCTTTCAGTCTGCGTTCCAAAATATTGGTATCCATATCTTTCACGCAATACTCACCTCAAAAACACATCGTTAACTCCACATTCCAGTTTTCACACTCCACACACTATCAAGAAAGTTTTTCCAGTCCTTTGTGGAGTCGGGCAAGGGACTCTTCTCTGCCGAGAATATCGAGGATTTCAACCGCACCGCCGGGAGTTACTGTCATGCCCGAAGCCGCAATACGAACCGGCCACATTGCCGTACCGTTTTTGACTTCCAGTTTTTGTGCAAGACCAATCAGGCAGTCGTGAATGGAGTCATGATTCCATTCCGGCAAAGCTTCCAGTGCTTCAATACCTGCCTTTAAAAGACCGGGTGCATTTTCGAGGTTTGTTTTACTCTTTTTGTTGACAAACAATTCCTTGTCATAATCGGGCAGCTCCGCAAAGAAGGAAATCTTTTCGGGAATCTGTGTCAGTCTTGTGGTTCTCTGCTGTAAAATAGAAGCAAGCTTGATTCTGTCTAACTCCTTGTCTCCGAGAGCCTGCTTGAAGAAAGGCTCAGCCGCTGCCGCAAACTGTTCAGTCGTCATAGCTTTGATGTATTCGCCGTTGAACCATTCCAGTTTATCATAATCAAATACAGCAGGTGATTTGCTGATTCCGTCAACAGAAAAGTTTTCAACCAGTTCTTCGAGCGTAAACATTTCCCTGTTATCCTTCGGTGCCCAGCCAAGAAGTGCAATATAGTTTATGATTGCTTCGGGAAGGAAACCTGCCTTGACAAGATCCTCAAAGCTTGTTGCACCGTGACGCTTGGAAAGCTTTGAAATTGAGCCGTCATCATTTTTGCCCATGATCAGGGGCAAATGAATGTAAGTCGGCAATTCCCAGCCAAACGCTTCATACAGAAGATTGTATTTCGGTGTGGAAGAAAGATACTCACTACCCCTGATAACGTATGTGATATCCATTGTATGATCGTCGATAACATTAGCAAAATTGTATGTTGGGTAGCCGTCTGCTTTGATGAGGATCTGATCCTGTAACTCTTCATTCTCAACAGAAATTGTACCGAATACCGCATCCTCAAAGGTGGTTGTTCCCTCCAGCGGCATTTTCTGACGAATAACATAAGGTGTACCCTTGTCAAGCAATTCCTGAATTTCCTCCTCGGACAAATTACGGCAGTGACGGTCGTATCCTGCACCCGGATCATCGGAATTAGCACGCAGTCCGTCAAGTCTTTCCTTTGTGCAGAAACAGCGGTACGCATGACCGTTTTTCAGAAGTTCTTCTGCATAGGGAATGTACATATCTTTTCTTTCACTCTGCACATAAGGACCATACTCTCCGCCCACATCGGGACCTTCGTCATGTTTCAGTCCTGCGGCATTGAGTGTATTATAGATGATATCTACCGCACCCTCTACTTTTCTGTCCTGATCGGTATCTTCAATTCTCAGCACAAAATCACCGCCCAGTGATTTTGCAATCAGATACTCATACAGTGCCGTTCTCAGGTTGCCGACGTGCATAAAGCCTGTCGGACTCGGTGCAAATCTTGTTCTTACCTTTTTTTCAGCCATATTTTTCTCTCCTTTACTGTTGGGCTGCCGCACACATCATTATTAATTATTAATTGTTAATTAATAAGTTGCGCCCGAAACGATTTGCCTCGGGCGCAGATAGAATGTAATTCTGATTATTTGATAACTCTTACACGGATTACACCGTCGATTGCCGAAATTTTGTCAACTGCTGCTGCATCAACATCATTGGCTGTATCAAGAATGGTATAGGCATAGTCTTTTCTGGACTTGCTGTCCATGCTTTCGATATTGTTGCCTGTTTCAGAAAGTGCCGCTGTAACTGCAGTAATAATGCTCGGAACATTCTTATGGATTACAGTAACTCTTGCTATGCCTGTGCGAGCCATGGAAACAGCGGGAAGTGTAACGGAATTTTTAATGTTTCCGTTTTCAAGGTAATCCTTGATTTCATCCGCTGCCATTTTTGCGCAGTTATCCTCAGATTCAGGCGTGGAAGCACCAAGGTGAGGTGTTACGATCACACCGTTAACACCAAGGATATCATCTGTTGCAAAATCAGTTGTATAGGCTGCTACCTTGCCGCTTTCAATCGCTGCAACAACATCAGCTGATACAACGAGATCTGCACGGGAGTAGTTGATAATACGAACGCCGTCTTTCATCTTTGCAATGTTCTCTGCATTGATAACACCCTTGGTTTCAGGTGTCAGCGGAACGTGTACGGTAATGTAATCACTTGCAGCAAATACTTCATCAAGTGTTACAACGTGCTTTACCTTGCGTGAAAGTCTGAGTGCATTGTCAACAGAAAGGAACGGATCGTAACCGATAACATCCATACCAAGAGCAACCGCTGCATTCGCTACAAGAATACCTATCGCACCAAGACCGATAACACCAAGAGTTTTGCCTGTGATCTCAGGACCTACAAACTGGCTCTTTCCTTTTTCTACCATCTTGCCAACAGCATCGCCGTTGCCTTTGAGTGTCTTTGCCCATTCAATACCGTCTACGATTTTTCTGGAACTGATCAGCAGTGCTGTAATGACAAGTTCCTTCACCGCATTGGCATTCGCACCCGGTGTATTGAATACAACAATACCCTGCTCTGTGCATTTGTCAAGCGGAATATTATTAACACCTGCACCTGCTCTTGCGATCGCAAGAAGACTCTCTGGAAATTCCGTGTCATGCAAGGAAGCAGAACGAACCAGAATTGCGTCGGGATTCTGTACATCATCAGCTACAGCATAGTTGTCACCAAGACGTGAAAGACCTGCTGCTGAGATCTTATTAAGTGTCTGAATATTATACATTTTTATCACCTTGATTATATTATTTTAGGATTCAGGATTTAGGATTCAGGATTCAGGCTTTCACCCGGCTGCTTTCTGCCGATCTGATCAACCTGACAACTGAATCCTGATCCCTGCCCACTGTTATCAGCTGTTGCGAGCCTCAAATTCACCCATGAATTTAACGAGCTTTTCTACGCCCTCAATAGGCATAGCATTATAGATGGAAGCTCTCATACCGCCAACGCTGCGGTGACCTTTGATGTTCACAAAGTCGTTTTCAGTTGCTTCTTTGACAAACTTTGCATCAAGCTCATCATTTCCTGTGATGAAAGGTACATTCATCAGCGAACGATCCTCAGGAACAACAGTACCCTTGAAAAGATTTGAATTGTCAAGGAAGTTATAAAGAATCGCTGCTTTCTTTTCATTGATTTCCTTCATCTTTTCAAGACCGCCGATATCATTCTTGATCCACTCAAGAACCAGCTTTGCCATATAAATGGTATAGCAAGGCGGTGTATTGAACATAGAACCGTTATCAGCGTGTGTCTGGAAGTTGAGCATGGTAGGAGTGATATCTCTTGCATGA
>CACYDD010000199.1 GCA_902773065.1 uncultured Ruminococcus sp.
CCAGCCTACCATATACTGCTCATTGTCAATAGCTTTCGCGGCATAAACGCAAATTACTTACCCACACATTCTATGGATGCCTCTTATTTATTTGAAATTATTATTTCAATGGTTCAAATCCTTTCCAAAAAGGCAAAAAAATATCTTTTTTGGTACCTGTTGACAGAAACGCCCCGTCACTTCGTGCCGGGGCTCAAATAATAAAGAATAAAGAAGAAATAATAACGAATAATGAAGTGCCGGGGGCGTTTCAGTATTATTCTTTATTCTCTATTCTTTTTTCTTTATTCTTTAAAAAGAAAAGTTAATTACTTAAAAAATCGAACTTAGCGAATTAACAGACGGTTCGCAATTATCATTATTCATTTGAATTTATTATTTCAATGGTTCAAATCCTTCTCAAAACCGCAAAAAATATCTTTTTTTGCAGCATGTTAACAGCGGCGAGGTCGGACGTCCGACTGGCAATATGCCGCACCCAGTTTTGCAGTTTCGCGTTCTATTTTTGTAGGACGCGTAATTTTTAGCCGCGTTTCAGGTATACCCAAGAAACGCGGCTAAAATTTGTCTTTATGAAAAAACAGTGACCGAAAGGAACGGCTGCACGAATCGACAGTACAGACACTGCACTATTTCGTTTCGCGACCGAGAAGCTGGTCAACAGATACTTCCAGTATATCAGAAAGTGCTACCAGTTCAATGTCAGTAACATATCTGATCTGCCCCTCCAGTTTTGACAAGCCCGAAGCATTCATATCGACACCTCTGACCTGAAGCTGAGCGAGAAGTTCTTTCTGTTTCATACCTTTTCTTTTGCGGATTTCTTCAACCTTTGCGCCGATCAGGTTGCGGTTTCCAAGTGCCTGTTTACGCAATCTCATGGATTACACCTCACTAATAAAATTATACCATTAGCATTATAAATTATTGCAAAATAAATAACAATATCCATTATGACAAAATATTTCTGTTGAAACTTAGGTAAAACCTTTAAAAACGCTGTCATTTTGTACTGTTTTTAATGTTGAAAATTGTTGATGTATAGAATTGAACTGTATATTTTGTACAAATATAATAATATTTTTTCTCTCAAATACTTATTCTTCATGATATTTTAAAGAAGATTCTATGAATACTTTATGAATATATTGTAAATTTATACCTTATGATAGGGGGCAGGTGTCAGAAATTAGGATTCAGGCATTGCAGGGGAAGTTTTTTGCTGAAAAATTTTAAAAAAGGTATTGACATTTCGTTTTAGTTAGTATATAATTGATAATATCAAAGAGATAATTTGTTAAGGAGAGGTTTTTTATGAAGTACACAAACAGCTTTAAGCAAATCGCTAATGATTTCAAAAGAATTTATGATGAACTGAGCAAATCGGAGAGCTTATCCGTTAAGGATTTCGATGCGGAAAAAACCGTTCATATCGCAGTGGATATGGTCAACGGCTTTGTGAAAGAGGGGGCATTGGCAAGCAGGGAAGTGCTTTCCATCAATGATGATGTTGCAGGGTTCGCAGCAGAATGTGAAAAAGCAGGTATCCGAAATTACGCGCTTTGCGACAGCCACCACGAAAAGTGTACAGAATTTGATACCTATCCTGTACACTGCGTCAGGGACACGGCAGAATGTGAACTGACGGACGAACTGAAAAAAGCGGCAGAGTTTAAAGTTTTCCAAAAGCTTTCCGTTAACGGCTGGCTGGAAGAAGAGTTCCAAAAGGATATCATTGAAAGCGGTTATGATACATTTATCATAACCGGTGACTGCACGGATATGTGTGTGATTCAGCTGGCACTGACACTGAAAAGTGCCATGAACCGCATTGACCGACCGAACAGAGTCATCATTCCGGCAGAACTTGCCGCAACCTGTTCGCTCCCCACACGTTCACCGGAAACAGGCGAGCTTGCCGCATTTTTAATCATGCAGACAAATGGAATTGAAATTGTAAAAAATATAGAATAAGGAGTAATGAATCATGAGTTACGAAAAAATCAATTTAACAATGCTGACGGACTTTTATGAACTGACAATGGCAGGCGGGTATTTCGAGGAGGGTATGAAGGATATTATCGCAACCTTCGATATGTTCTACCGCCGTAACCCCGACAAGGGCGGTTTTGCCATCATGGCAGGACTGGAGCAGGTGATTGAATACTTGCAGAACCTGAAATTTAATGACGAAGATATTGATTTTCTCAGGAGCAAGGGTATTTTCGGAGAGGACTTTCTGAATTACCTGAAAGAGTTTGAATTTTCATGCGATGTATGGGCGGTGGAAGAAGGCACACCAATTTTCCCCGGAGAGCCGATTATAACAGTAAGAGGGCCGATCATTCAGGCACAGCTGGTGGAAACAATGATTCTGCTTACGATTAATCACCAGAGCCTGATTGCCACAAAGGCAAACCGTATTGTCAGAGCGGCTGACGGCCGTTCGGTGATGGAATTCGGTTCAAGGCGGGCACACAGTTATGACGGTGCCATTTACGGTGCAAGAGCTGCTTATATCGGCGGTGTTTCGGGAACAGCCTGTACTATTTCCGACAGGGATTTCGGGATTCCTGCCCTCGGCACAATGGCACACAGTTGGATTCAGTCCTTTGACAGTGAATATGAAGCATTCTGTGCCTATGCGAGAAGATACCCGGACAGCTGTACTCTTTTGGTTGATACGTATAACGTACTGAAATCGGGAATTCCGAATGCAATTAAGGCATTTGACGAGGTGCTCGCACCGCTCGGCTGCCGCCCGAAAGGAATCAGGATCGACAGCGGCGACATTACCTATTTATCAAAGAAAGCAAGAAAAATGCTGGACGAAGCAGGTTACCCCGACTGCAAAATTTGTGCATCCAATTCTCTGGACGAATATATCATCAAAGATATGCTCCGTCAGGGCGCGCCGATCGACAGCTTTGGTGTGGGGGAAAGGCTCATCACAGCAAGTAGCGAGCCGGTGTTCGGCGGTGTTTATAAGGTAGTTTCGATCAACAAGAACGGCGTCGAGATGCCGAAAATCAAGATCAGCGAGAATGTAGCAAAAATCACCAATCCTTGCTTTAAAAATCTCTACCGCCTTTACGACAACGAAAGCGGCAAGGCAATCGCTGATGTGATCACCCTTTTTGATGAGGAAATAGACGACAGCAAACCGTACACGATTTTCGACCCCGAACACACATGGAAGAAAAAGACCGTGACCGACTTCAAAGCTGTGAAGCTGCGCAAGCAGATTTTTGATAAAGGCGAGTTGATTTACAACAGCCCCACCATAGAGGAAATCAGAACCAGGTGCAGTACTCAGCTTGAAACGCTCTGGGAAGAAGTACGCCGCTTTGAAAATCCGCACACCTATTATGTAGACCTTTCGGAAAAGCTCTGGAAAACCAAAGACAAGCTGCTGAATCAGAACTGATAAAAACAAACAACCCCGATATGGGCGTGCTGCTCATGGCGGGGTTGTTTCAAAATATAATACTTTAATAAACTGACAGTTATGCCAGACCGAGCTTTTCAATCAGGGCAGCCTGCAAAACAGCAGAAAAATTGACTTCAGCCTGTGTGGCTTTTTCATTAAGCCAGCTTGGAATTGTACAATTTTTGCGTACCGAGCGATTGGCAAGCATTTTTCTGTATGAGGCAAAATCGACATCAACAAGAGTGACAATTTCGTTTTCTTGATGTGCTACGTTCGTTATTTTTGACGGAACAGGCAATTCTTTATTTTCATCCTGATATTGAACGCCCATAAGCGAAATGGCATCACGAGCCATATCAATAGCATCGGTGATATCATTGCCCTGTGTCATAAAATCAAAATCAGGGACATCAACAACATAGCCATCACTGTCAGGAATCAGGATTACAGGATATGCGCTTTTCATAAATAAACCCTCCATAAAAAGATATATTTTAAGGAATAGTGCGAATTATTTCAATCCGTACTTTTTGATGATTTTCTTTGCAACAGGTTCTTTGATTTCTTTATGACGAGGAATTGGTTCATTGTGTACTCCATCTGTATAGATGTCATGATTGCCGCCGTCACTAATGGGTAGCCTCCTACTCGATTCGGATCGCGTTCTGTCAAAACTGTGGGGTGTAGCCTGTGCCGATTTTATATATTTTTCCGTTATTGGTGTTTTTGCAATAATAATCAATATTATAAGAAACATAAGGTGAGATATAAGGTGCTTTTTTTGCATAGAACAGATACTTTCCGAGCTTTTTGCCCTTGTTTACACCGAGTTGAACGCCCCAGTCGAAAATTTCTCTCTTTGACAGATTCTGTTTGCCGCCGCTTTTTACTGTTAAAGTATTTTTCTTGATATTATAACGGTAGGTTTTGCCGCCATAACCGTAAGTATTGAAAACCAATGTGCTGTTAACGATCCTGAAATCGCCTTCAATGTTGGTAGCGAGCAGTTCAAGACCACTTCCGTTCATATTACAACGATAAAGTCTGGCAGAAGTGATCTCTCCTGTGCCTTCCCATTGATCTACAAAATAGATCTTTTTGTCATAGATAATGAATGAATCGATTTGATTGTTGCTGAAGGTCGGAAGCTTCACAAATTCAGAACCTACCTTTGACATATTGATATTGCCCGAAATTCCCTGATAAAGGAATTTTGAAGTATAGTAGATTTTGCCGTTGTACTTCTGGAATTTGTTGCAGCAGCGTGTTTTGTTTGATACAGTGATCCGGCATTTCGCTGTTTTACCGTTGTAGGTTTTTACCGTGATCGTCGTTGTGCCGGCTTTTTTTGCTGTGATCTTTCCGGCAGAGTTTACAGTCGCAATACTTTTATTACCCGAAGTATAGGTGATCTTGCTGGATGCTGACCCGTGCGACAGGGTTTTTTTCAGGGTAAAGGAACTGCCCACATAAAGATTCAGACTTGTTTTGTTAAAAGTGATTTTTGTCGGTGCTTTTTTGACCGTGATCTTGCAGGTCGCTTTTTTGCCGTTGGAGGTTTTGGCTGTTATGGTCACTGTTCCGGCTTTTTTAGTTGTTACTTTGCCATTTTTAACGGTTGCAATTTTTTTATTGCTTGTTGTCCATGTTACCTTTTTATTGTTAGCGTTGCTTGGTTTTACAGTCGCTTTCAGCGTGACGGTCTCGCCGGCACCGACAGTGGCTTTTGATTTGCTGAGCTTCACGCTTGTTGGCTGTGCTTTTACCGTCACCTTGCAGGTGGCTTTTTTGCCGTTGGAGGTTTTGGCTGTAATGGTGACTGTACCGGCTTTTTTGGCTGTGATCTTACCGCTTGAATTCACAGTTGCAACATTTTTTTTGCTGCTTGACCATGTAACGCTTTTGCTGCTCGCGTTGGACGGGCTGACAGTTGCTTTCAGTGTGTAAGTTTTTCCGATATTGAGAGAGAGAGTGGTTTTGCTCAGCTTCACGCTTGTCGGCAGCTGCTTTACCGTCACTTTGCAGGTAGCTGCTTTGCCGTTAGAGGTTTTGGCTGTAATAGTTGCCGTGCCTGCTTTTTTGGCTGTGATCTTGCCATTTTTAACGGTTGCAATACTTGAATTGCTGCTTGACCATGTTACATTTTTATTTGTTGCATTGGACGGGCTGACAGTTGCTTTCAGTGTGGAGGTTTTGCCGACATTGAGTGAAAGAGAGGTTTTGCTCAGCGTTACTTTTGTTGCTGCAACGGCGGCGTTCGGGTCAACACGGAATATCAGATCATATTTATAGGCATAGTCCTCCGCAGCAGAACCGGTTGTACCATAAACCACAATATCTGACGAAAAACCAAGTGCATATTCTCCTATTTCTTCTACGCTTGCCGGAATGTACACCGTTTTCAGCTGGTCGCAGTCGTCAAAAGCATAAGCATCAATAAATTGAACACTATCCGGGATCGTAACACTTGTAATCTGGCTGTTCTCGCTGAAACTGTTGCTGCCTATTGCGATCACTTTTCTTCCGTCAATGCTTTTCGGTATTTTTACTTGTGAAGAAGTTCCGGTATAGCTTGTAATAACAACAGCATTTTCCAAATCGTCCCAATAATCATCATACTCAAAATCTCCGTAATATTCGACAGCATTGACCGCAAGACTGCTGCCAATATCTGATACCTGCCAGAGTGCAGTCATACTTCCTCCGAGCATGACTGCCGCCATGGCGAAAGCAGTCACTTTGCGGATAATCGGATGTTTTTTTTCTGTTTTCATGATAACTCCTCCTGTATTATCGGATTTCTCAAAAATATAAATCAATTATAGCTAATTTTGTATACTTTGTCAAGAATATTTCTGAAATTATCAAAATTATATCAAATTTTTCTTTTTTTATTAAATCATTCCAGATTATATTTGTAATATGATTCCATTAGTGATATAATAGAAATGACTGTATGGAACGAAACAAATGAATCATGCGGGCAGGAGGAAAACATAACTGATGGACATACGACTTGGTGATATTCTCGAAATGAAAAAACCGCACCCGTGCGGTAAAGACAATAATAAACAATTTCTTGTGCTGAGAATCGGTATGGATTTCAGACTGAAATGTCAGGGCTGCGGTC
>CACYDD010000200.1 GCA_902773065.1 uncultured Ruminococcus sp.
AAAAAAGAAAAGACAGTGCTGTGATACACTGTCTTCCCGCAAACCCGATACGGCGCTCGGGTCGCTCCCCAGCGTTGCCCTATCCTCCGTATCGGTAAAGCATCTTCATTATATCACAGCTTTTACATCTTTATTTTACTAAACATCACAATGATATTCCAAATTATTCTGCTTAACAAAAAATAAACCGCAAAAACATAGTGTTTAAGCGGTTTTTAAGCGGTTTTTAAGAATGCCGGTGGTGGGACTCGAACCCACACGCCCTTGCGGACAACAGATTTTGAGTCTGTCTCGTCTGCCAATTCCGACACACCGGCTTATTTAAACTATAAAAGAAATGTCCGCTGATTATTATATAACAATTCCTGAGAAAAGTCAATACAAAATTGACTTTGTCAGAAAAAATATTAAATAATTTCAAAAAAACATCTGTCAAAGCAGCTATGGCAAGTTGTTTTTTGACAAAATCACACTTGCAAAAAAGCTTTCGCTGTACGATTTATTATACATTATTTCAGTACCCAAGGACGCCATTAATGGATTCATCGTTCAGAATCCAGTCGTTAACATCAACAACAGTAAAGCGGTCTTTATTGTTCCGGATAATAACTTTTTCGATTCCTGCATTGATAATCATGCGCTTGCACATGGAGCAGGCGGAAGCATTTTCGACATATTCGCCGGTTTTGGCCTCCTTTCCGACAAGATAGAGAATACCGCCAAGCATATCTTCACGTCTTGCATGAATAATGGCATTTTGTTCGGCATGAACCGAGCGGCAAAGTTCATAGCGTTCGCCTCTCGGGATTTTCATGGTTTCTCTCACGCATACGCCCATATCAATACAGTTTTTTCTTCCGCGGGGTGCGCCCACATATCCGGTTGAGATGATCTGGTCGTTTTTGACAATAATCGCGCCGTAATTTCTTCGCAGACATGTTCCTCTTTCCAGAACGGTTTCTGCTATATCAAGGTAATAATTGATTTTGTCTGTACGCATAATGAATCCCCCTGAAGAATGGAAAATATACTTATTAAAATTATAATCCATAAAGGGGGAAGATTCAATAGTTTTGATTGAATTTTTATGATTGACAAATGAAAAAGAGTGCATTATAATAATATATGATATTATCAAATAACTACTAACAGGTGATGAAATGGATGTATTGAGAGATAAAAACGGGCTGACAGAAGAGGAATTTCTTGCTGCTTACAGACCGGGAGATTATGTACGCCCGAGTGTTGCAGTGGATATGGTGATTTTTACAGCCGCTGACCGTGAGGAAAATAATTACAGAAAAGTTCCCGAAAAGGAATTGAAACTGCTTCTGATCCAAAGAGGCGGACACCCGTACATAGGCACATGGGCATTGCCGGGAGGTTTTGTCGAGCCGACCGAAACCACGGAGCAGGCAGCTGAAAGAGAACTGAAGGAAGAAACAGGCGTTGAGGATATTTACCTTGAACAGCTTTATACATTCAGTGATCCTGACCGTGACCCGAGAATGTGGGTCATGAGCTGCAGCTATCTTGCACTGACAGACAGCAGGGCACTGACTGTAAAGGCTGGCGATGATGCAAAACGTGCAGAGTGGTTTACTGTCAAGCTGATCACCGAAAATCAGCAGACAGACAGTTTCAATGACCGCGTTACAAGGATAACGGATTACCGTCTTGAGCTGACAAGTGGAGAAATCACCCTGAGTGCAGGCGTCAGGCATACCTTTACACGTTCGGCAAAGGGGAGCGAAAACAGCTTTAAGATCACTGAAAATAACGGTCTTGCCTTTGACCATGCAAAAATTATTACCTATGCGATCGAAAGGCTGAGGGGAAAGGTAGAATATACTGATATTGCCCTGAACCTTGTACCCGAATATTTCACGCTGACGGAACTGCAGCAGGTGTATGAAATTATTCTGGGCAGACAACTGATCAAAGCGCCTTTCCGCAGAAAATACGGTGTTCTTGCCGAACCGACGGACAAAACCACCTCCGATGCAGGTCACCGCCCCTCACGTCTTTTCCGCCGCAAATGGAAAACATAATACAATGTACAATGTGCTATGAATTGGAGGTTATTTTATGAGTACAAGAGATATGGCTTACAGTATTTTTAACAGATTAAGCGAAGAACAGCTTAAAGGTTTTATTGCAATGTTTCGTGATATGTATCCTGTTGCTGACGAGGATCAGCAGAGAAGAGATGAAGCTTTTGAAAAGCTGCAGGCATTAAGACGCACTGTTTCTGATTTTGATGAAAAAAAAGAACTTGCAGAGTATATGACTGAGAGGTACGGAGTATGAGAATCTTGATTGATACTAATGTACTGATTGATTTTATTCTTAACAGACAGCCATATGCCGACCGGGCTGAACAGATTATCTATATGTGTAAAAATAAAGTTGTTGACGGTTGTGTTGCGGCACATTCTCTGACAAATTTATTTTATATTTTACGAAAAGAGATATCTTTTGAAGAAAGAAAATCATTCCTATATTATCTGTCTGAAATTACAGAAATTATTGGTGTAGATAAGCAAAAAATACTCTCAGCTTTGGATAATGATGATTTTTCGGATTTTGAGGACAGTGTACAAACAGAATGTGCAAAATCTTTTTCTTCTGATTATATTATCACAAGGAATATAAAGGATTTCCAAAACAGTTCGATTAAGCCGGTAACTCCTGATGATTTCTTGAAACTTGTTGAACGATAAGGCAAATGTACAATGTGCAATGTGCAATGAATAGCGTGGCGCAGCTGTGCTGTGACTGATGGGGTACGGGGTGCATGAAGTTGTTTTTGATACTGAACTTGAAAGGGAAAAATAACTCCACACTCCACACTCCACACTCCACACTCAAGAAAGGGGATTTTGTATATGAAAATATTGGTAGTAGAAGATGAAGTAGGACTGGCAGAGGCAATGGGTGCGATCCTGAGAAAAGAGGGTTACAGCGTTGAAATTGCCAATGACGGAAAGAGCGGTCTGGATAAGGCACTGGCAGGAGATTTTGACTGTATTGTGCTGGATATCATGATGCCGGTCATGAACGGATTGGATGTTCTGACATTTTTAAGGGTCAAGGAAGTGGAAACGCCTGTGCTGTTGCTGACAGCAAAATCAGAGGTAGATGATAAGATCAAAGGGCTTGACTGCGGTGCGGATGATTACCTGACAAAGCCGTTTGTGACAGGAGAACTCCTTGCAAGGATCAGAGCCATGACACGACGCAGGGGAATTGCCGTGGACGCCAGCCCAAAATACGGAGATGTTTCCCTTGACCTGAAAAGGGGTGAACTGATCTGCGGGGGAGGTTCGGTTGTTCTGGGACGAAAAGAACTGCAGATGATGGAGATGCTGATATCAGGCGGAAGAAGTATTGTGACAAAGGAAGATTTTGTCAAAAAAGTATGGGGAAGCAATGACGAAAGCGATTACAATAATGTAGAAGTCTACATTTCTTTTCTCAGAAAAAAGTTGCAGACACTCCATTCAAAGGTACAGATAAAAACAAGGAGAGGAATAGGCTATTGCCTTGACGGTGCATAACAATGATCAAAAAGCTTCAGCAGAAAATTGTTATCATTATTACCCTGCTTTTAGCCGTGAGTGTTCTTGTTGTCATGCTTGCTATCAATATTGTAGCACAGTCGCAGAGTACAAGACAGCTCAGGGAAAGAATGTCCTCCATTGCCGACCGCAACGGCATTGAGATCAGGGGGAATATCGACCCTTATCAGGGTGAGGACAGTGCCTATATCGATAATTTTTCTGTTCTGATCAACAACAATTATGAAATCATGCAGATCACATTTAACAGGGATATTGTTGCCAACGAGGAAGATGTGATCGAATATGTGAACAGTGCTTTGCAGACACAGGAAGATTTTGGTTTTCTTGGCAGATATGCTTTTCTTGTTTCTGACAAGCATTACGGAAAAATCATTGTCTTTCTTGATGCTACTGCACATAATCAGCAGACAAGAAATCTGATCATCAATACAAGTATGATCGGAGTGGGAACAGTGATATTATTTTTCCTGCTTGCGGTCGGACTTTCCTTCTGGTTGGTAAAGCCTGTAAAAGAAACCTTTGACAGTCAGAAACGGTTTATCTCAAACGCAAGCCACGAGCTGAAAACACCGCTTGCTGTTATCAGTGCCAATACGGATGTGTTGGAAGCCGAAATAGGGGAGAACAAATGGCTGGGCTATATTCACTCCGAAGCGAACCGCATGAGTGAGCTTGTCAACGAACTGTTGTTCCTTGCTAGAATTGACGATAAAAGCGGACACAAGATGGTAACAGCGGAATTTAATTTGACCGATACCGTATTGCAGACAGCATTGCCGTTTGAAAGCAGGATGTTTGAAGAGGGCAAAAAATTTGATGTGGATGCACAGGAAGGTATCATGCTGAACGGCGATCAGAGTGCCATTAAACACGTTCTGACCATACTGATCGACAATGCGGTGAAGTACTCCGCGGAAAAGGGAGAAATCAGCGTAAAGCTCTATACCAGAAGCAATAAAAAAATTCTGGAGGTATACAATACAGGTGTCGGGATCAAGCCTGAAAAGCTTGATAAGATTTTTGAGCGTTTTTACCGTGAGGACGAGGCACGAAACAGTAAAAGCGGCGGTTACGGACTGGGGCTTTCCATTGCTTATGAGGTTGTTAAAATGCATAAGGGAACTATTAAAGCCGAAAGCGATTACGGTCACTGGGTACGCTTTATTGTTACATTCAATTAGCACGGACAATACGATGGTATCTGTTTTGCTGCAAATTTATGCAGGCACTAAAGTATGATGATTAAGTTGATAATTTTGGTGTAAAATTTTTCTGGGACTTTATGGCGCGGCAATAAATGATGGTTTACAAGAAACTTGAGCACAAAATAGGGTCCGGCGGCTCGCCGGTTGATAATAAAAGTATTGATAATGTGGGATATATTACACTATAATTATAATATAGGATGATGAATATGAATAACTTTGAAATTATAGTTTATGCTAAGGAAGATGAAAGTGAACCGGTTATGGAATTTATTCTTTCTTTGCATCCTAAAATGCAGTCTAAGATACTCAGGCAAATTGATTTGTTAGCTGAATTTGGAAACTAACTCAGAGAACCGTACTCAAAACATTTGGAAGATGGGATTTTTGAACTTAGAATAAAACAGGGAAATGATATTTCAAGAGTGCTGTATTTCTTTATCGTTGGTAAGAAAATTGTGCTGACAAACGGTTTTGTCAAAAAAACACAGAAAACATCGCCTGAACAAATCAAATTAGCAAAAAGACTACCGCACAGATTATCTTGATCGGGAACAGGAGTGATTTTATGAGAAATTTTGAGGAAATTAAGGCACAGCTGCTGCAAAATGATGATGTAAAAAGAGAATATGAACTGCTGGAGCCTGAATATCAGGTTACAAGGGCAATCATACAGGCAAGAAAGACACAGAACCTAACACAACAGGACTTAGCAGAAAGAACCGGGATTGATCGCAGTGACATCAGCAAGCTTGAAAACGGCTCTGCGAATCCTTCTCTTCGTACTCTCAAACGTCTTGCCGACGGACTTGGTATGAAGCTGAAAATCAGCTTTGTTTAGATGAAATTTCAGAGAAAAAAAGACTGATATGAATTCAGGTTCAGTTACGGCGTTTGTCGTGACTGAACCTTGTTTGATTGATATGGAAGAATACATCAGTTTAGTAAAAGAAAGAGCAGGAACTGTGAAATACGGTAAAAAAGTTTTGAGTATAAAACGGTAATTTTAAACTTTTACGCTTTAAAGTCTTGACAATTTAAAGCGATAGTGTTATTATATTGATGTCAGAAATTTTCAAGGAAGAGAACGAAAAGTATTTTGAAGCAATCAACGATTCGTTGGAGAAATGAAAAATGAATTTGAAATTTATGAAAGCATTGCATCAGCTTGATGCAGGCAAGTATGAAGAAGCAGAGGAAAATATCAAACTTGCGATTGAAGAATGTGACAGTGAATATGAGCGTCTTGAAATCAGGGCTTGCTATGCAGAACTTCTGTGCAAACTGGAACGTTATGACGAAGCGATGGAATGTGTCAATTACATCCTTGAAAACAATGATGATTATGGTAATACCAACGCCGGGGAAATTGCCAATGACGTAAAAGCGTTTATTGAAAATTTACAAGAAAAATAATAATAAATTTTTTTCACTTTTATGCTCTTAAAATTATAGTTGGCATATTACTTGAGATGCGGCGATAAAATTCTGATTTTTCATAAACTTGAGCGCAAAATAGGGTCCGGCGGCTCGCCGGGTGAGTTCCGAAAGCGGTGCAGTCTGTATAGTCTGATTGTAATTGACAGCTTTTTTGACGGATTCCGCACGGACTCCGTCTTTTTTAATTTATTTTTGGAGGTAAACATTATGATTATTGTACTGAAACAAAATACGGAAAAGGAACAGCTGATTCTTTTTAAAGCGGCTCTGGAGGAAAAATATAATATTACTGTGAATACATGGGTTGGCGTAGAATCAACCGTTCTGGGTCTGATCGGTGATACCACACAGGTGGACGAGGACTGGATTAATGCGCAGGAAATCGTGGAAAGTGTCAAGCGTGTGCAGGAACCGTATAAAAAGGCGAACCGCAAATTCCATCCCGATAATACTGTGATTGAACTGCCCACAGGTCAGAAAATCGGTGACGGAAGTCTATGCATTATGGCAGGACCCTGCTCTGTTGAATCCGAGGAGCAGATCAATTTCGTTGCTGAAAGAGTTAAAGCGGCAGGAGCAACTTTCCTCAGAGGCGGCGCATTCAAGCCGAGAACTTCGCCGTATTCGTTCCAGGGACTGAAATCCGAGGGACTTGACCTTCTCAAAGGCGCAAGAAAGGTAACAGGACTTCCGATCGTTACCGAAATCATGAGTTCGGCACATATTGATATGTTTGAGGGTGTTGACATTATTCAGGTCGGCGCAAGAAATATGCAGAATTTTGAGCTTCTGAAACAGCTGGGAAAAATTGACAAGCCTATCTTACTTAAAAGAGGACTTGCCAATACCATCGAAGAATGGATCATGAGTGCAGAATACATCATGGCAGGTGGCAACAACAAAGTCATTCTTTGCGAAAGAGGTATCCGCACCTATGAAACTGCTACAAGAAATACGCTTGACCTTTCTGCTGTGCCTGTTGTCAAAAAGTTATCCCACCTTCCTGTGATCGTTGATCCGAGTCATGCAACAGGCAAGTCATGGCTTGTGGAGCAGATGTCGCTTGCGGCTGTTGCGGCAGGCGCAGACGGTCTGATGATCGAAGTACACAATGACCCGAAACACGCACTTTCCGACGGCGCGCAGTCTCTCACACCCGACCAGTTCGACGAAGTGGCTCGTAAGGTTTTCGCTCTCAAAAAAGCATACGACGAGATCAACAGATAAATTTTGAAAACAGCAAATTCTATTATGCCTGTAATATAACTTAACCGTCCCGAAAAACCGGGGCGGTTTTTTGAAACAAATCTTTGAAATATATAGCTTGTTTTTTTAGCGTAATTATGATAAAATATTTCAAAAGGGGGGTACTGTTATGAATAATATACGACCTGTATCAGATTTACGAAATAATTTTGCGGATATATCAAAAACTGTACATGAAACCATGCAGCCTGTTTTTTTGACGAAAAACGGCTATGGAGATATGGTTGTTATGAGTATGGAGGCGTATGAAGAAATGCACCTCCAGAGTGAAGTCTATGATAAACTTGCAGAAGCTGAAAGAGAAGCCCAGCTGACAAATGAAAGGTTTTCGTCAAAGGATATTTTAGAGAAAATGAAAAAGGCTGCCAGAGGTGAATGATGTACAGAATTGAGTATTTACCTTCGGCACTGCGTGATCTTACGGATATTGCCTGTTATATTGGTGTGAAATTACAGAATCCTGATGCAGCAGATCGGCTTGCTGAAAAAATAGTTGCAGCAGTTGACGAACTTTCAGATATGCCTTATCGATATGAAGTTTATATTCCGGTCAAGCCCTTGAAATATGAATATCGGAAAATGATTGTAGATAATTATCTGATTTTTTATCGGGTAGATGAAAATAAACATACCGTTATTATTTTCAGGGTTATTTACGGTGGACGACAAATTGAGAAATTGTTAAATTAAGAGGCATCCATAGAATGTGTGGGTAAGTAATTTGCGTTTATGCCGCGAAAGCTATTGACAATGAGCAGTATATGGTAGGCTGG
>CACYDD010000201.1 GCA_902773065.1 uncultured Ruminococcus sp.
CCAGCCTACCATATACTGCTCATTGTCAATAGCTTTCGCGGCATAAACGCAAATTACTTACCCACACATTCTATGGATGCCTCATTATTTTTTGTTTTTGTTCGATTTTACAAAAAACATGATATTTTAATATCTTTTTTGTTGATATGACAATATGATATTCTTCCTTTTGAATGTTGCCTATACCTTCATTTCATTGTATAATACTATATAAGGTGGGAAATTGAATTGTGTAAAACAAACGGAGGGATACCAATGAACAAAGAAAAAATGATCAATACGGCACTGGGAAAAGAACTGCCCGACCTTGTGCTGAAAAATGCGAACATTATCAATGTATTCACAGGCGAAATTCTGCACGGCGATATTGCCGTAACAGACGGAATTATTGTCGGAACAGGGGAGTACAGAGGCAAAGAGGAAAGAGATCTTCACGACAGATATGTTGCACCGGGGTTTATCAATGCCCATGTTCATGTGGAATCCTCTATGGTTTCGCCTGAGGTTTATGCGGCAGAGGAAATGAAGTGGGGAACGACTACAATCATTACCGACCCTCATGAAATTGCCAATGTCGGGGGTATGACAGCACTTGACGAAATTCTGAAAGCGGCGGAAAGAGTACAAATTAATTATTATGTCATGCTGCCGTCCTGCGTTCCGTGCACGCCGTTTGAACATTCGGGAGCAGTGCTGAATGCAGAGGAACTGAAAGTATGGAAAGAAAATCCTCATGTTCTCGGTCTGGGAGAAATGATGAACAGTGTCGGTGTACTCAGCTGCGATAAAACGGTGCTGGATAAATTGTATGCGTTTTCAGATAAGGTGATCGACGGTCATTTTCCCATGGGTTCGAAAAAGGAACTGAATGCTTATGTCAGTGCCGGCATTGCGACCGACCATGAAAGTATCTGCTATGAAGAAGCAGTTGAAAAAATCAGGGCAGGAATGGCGGTGCTTGTGAGGGAAGGTTCGGCAAGCAAAAACCTCGAAAATATCATGAGGGGTATTATCAAAAACGGTATCGATACTTCACGCCTTGCCTTCTGCACGGATGACAAACACCTTGCGGATATCAGAAAAGAAGGTACGATTCGCTATAACATCAAAAAGAGCATTGCACTCGGCCTTGACCCTGTCAGAGCAATACAGATCGGCACGATCAATGCTGCCAAAATATACGGTCTGAAACAAATCGGTGCGATCGCGTGCGGATATAAAGCAGATATGGTGGTGATCGATGATCTGCGGGAAATGACAGTATCTGCGGTTTATAAGGACGGCAGGGAAGTGTCGAAAATCAAGCCGCTTTCTGAGATTAGCTATGATACAAGACTGTTAAGCCCTGTTAGTTTTGCACCGCTTGCGGATGATGCTTTTGTTATCCCCGAAAGGGACAGTTATTCTGTCATTGGCGTTATTGAACATCAGATCGTTACCAAAAAAATCACTATGACGAATGCAGAACTGAAAGCAGGTCTGGCAGACGGTTCAGTCCGGAAAATAGCTGTTGTGGAGCGGCACAATGCAACGGGCTTTCATGCGGCAGGCTACATAAAAGGTTACGGTCTGAAACATGGTGCAGTTGCTTCAACGGTGGCACATGACAGCCATAATATTGTTATTGTCGGAGATAATGACAGTGATATGCGGAAAGCCTGTGACGAACTAAAAAGAATCGGCGGCGGTTATGTGATCATAGAGGACGGAAAAACTGTCGGTGAGCTTCCCTTGCCATTGGGCGGACTGATGAGCCTGAAAAGTGCAGATGAATTTATCCCCCAGCTTGACGCTGTGATTGAAAAAGCCTATGCAATGGGAGTCAGCAGAAATATCGACCCGTTTATCACACTATCGTTTATGGCTTTGCCTGTGTTACCTGAAATACGAATCACCGACTGTGGTGTATTTGATGTAACAGCCTTTCAATTTGTTGATAATGAATAAAAACATAAAGCAATGATGAAAGGTGGATAGTTGTTTTTGGATATTGAATAAATTTGTTTTCTGTGCTAATATGAAAGTGGCATTGATGATTTGTGAGGAAAAGGAAATATACCCATAATGATTAATCGGGTTCGATTGTATGGAGGAGGAAACGATAATGAAAAAACATTTTAAATTTTTGACATTAATTTTATTTGGCGCATTGCTGACTGTTTCGGCGGCAGGCTGCGCACTTTTTGGAAATAATGAGAATCAGACGGAAACAGATACATCCGTTGTATCTTCCAAAGCAGAGGAAAGCAGTGAAGCTGAATCAAGTATTGAAGAAAGCTCAAAGGAAAACAGCATAGAAGTGCTTGAAAGCAGTGAGGAAGAAAGCAACAAAGAGGACAGCAGCAAGGCAGAAAGCAGCGAAGAAAGCGAGCTTGATTTTGTTGACTTCAGCGGCACCGAGCAAAAAGATATGACACTGAAAGAGTGCTTTGAAAGTCCGACCTATGCAAGCCTGATCAAAAGCACGGAAAAGCAGATGTCCAATGACACTTATGATGTTAAAATCACTCTTAACGGCGAAAATGAAATTGTGATAACGGCGACCTCAAAAACACAGATCAATGTAACGGGTGACAATGCGGAGGCAATTCAGGCAGCTTTTGAATCAGCAGGCAGTCAGGCAGCGGCATATATTCCTACTTTTGAAAATCTGACAAGTACCAAGGATATCAAAGTAACAACAAAGCTTGTCAATGCCGACGGTACGGAAATCACAAGTGCCTCCTACACAAAAGAGGATGCACCGCAGGATTCTGAAACAGCAGGTGAGGATGCCAGTGCATATAGCAGCGTTAAGGAGTTTGCAGAAAGTGACCTGTTCAAAGGTCAGATCAAAGCCATTAGCAGTTCTATTGGTATTGACGGTGCAGAAATCAATGTATCTGTAGAAGGTGAGCATAAGCTTGTGCTGAATATCCTGTATCCAGAAAGTGTACCTGATGAAGCTGTGCCGACACTGAAAGAAGACTGTGCGGCTTCCGCAGCCAATTACAGCACGATTGCAGGTAACCTCCAGACCGTAACCTCTGATAGTCAGGCTTCCGTTGTTCTCAGATTCACGGACGCTGACGGCAAAGCTATTTACGAAGAAGAGTTTAAATAAAAAATCACATAAGCAACAAAAAACCCATGGAACACTTTCATCATGTTCCATGGGTTTATTTTTGGATTTATAATTTACTGACTAACCACTAACCACTAATCACTATCCACTAAAATCAATACCAGTTGGTGAGGTTGTAGTAGAGTTCTTCATAGCGGCGAGCGGAACGACTCCATGAGTAGTCCATGTTCATACCTCTCTGTGCAATTTCGTACCAGCGGTCACGCTGTGTGAAATAGACAGTTTTTGCATAGTTGATGGAATCAAGCATTTCGTCGGCGTTGTAGTTGGAGAATGAGAAACCTGTTCCTGTGTTGTCATACCAGTTGTAGGGCTGAACGGTATCACGCAGACCGCCCGTTTCTCTGACGATCGGAACAGTGCCATAGCGCAGGGAGATCAGCTGTGTGAGTCCGCACGGTTCAAAGCGTGACGGCATCAGCATGGCATCGGCAGCGGCATAAAGTTTATGCGCACGATTATCAGAATAGTAAATGTTTGCTGATACTCTTTCGGGATATTTGTACTGATAGTATTTGAAAGTGTTTTCATACTGCGGCTCACCTGTGCCGATCACAACAAATTGTGTATGTTCGTCAGTGATACGCTCGATCGCAAAGTTGACAAGGTCAAGACCCTTCTGGTCGGTAAGACGTGAGATGATCGCGATCATGAATTTGTTGTCGTCAACAGGCAGACCAAGTTCCTCCTGCAAGCCTCTCTTGTTGAGAACTTTCTTTTCGGGCAGTGTTTCCGCTGTATAATGTTCATAGATCTGGATATCGTGCTCGGGGTTATAGACATTATAGTCGATACCGTTGACAATACCGCATAGTGAATGATTCTTGTGACGGATCAAACCGTCAAGACCTTCTCCGTAATATGGCATCTGAATTTCACCTGCATAGGTATCACTTACCGTTGTGACATAATCTGAGAAAACAATACCTGCTTTCAGCATATTGCCGTCCTTGAAGTATTCCATGTTCTGCGGCGAGAACACATATTCAGGAAAAGCGGTCAGATAACGGAACAGCTTCAGATCCCAGATACCCTGGAATTTCAGGTTATGGATCGTCATGATCGTTTTGATTCCCCAGAAGAAGCCGTTATCCTTGAACAGTGTTCTCAGGAATACAGGGACAAGGGAAGCCTGCCAGTCATGGCAGTGGATGATATCGGGCTTGAAATCGATCACAGGAAGAATCGCAAGAGCCGCCTTGCTGAAATATACAAATTTCTCGATATCCCACTTTATATCACCGTAGGGGCTGTCGCCGCCGAAGTAACCCTCGTTGTCGATGAAATAATATTTGATACCCTCAAATTCATACATCATGATACCGACATATTTATGTTCCTGTATATGACCAAGATCCATATAGAAGCTTGTGATATACTGGAAATGCTGTCTGTATTCCCACGGAATACACATATATTTCGGAACTACCACACGGACATCAAATTCGTCCTTGTTTATCATTTTCGGCAGTGCTCCGACAACATCGGCAAGACCGCCGGTTTTTACGAACGGGTAACATTCTGAAGCTACAAATAATACTTTTCTCATGCTGATCCTCCTGACAAAATTTCGGTATTCGTACAATAAAAATAAACTATCTCTATTATAATCTATTTTTTTGAAATATTCAATACATATTTTTTATTTTTTACCTAATTTTTGTATAGTATTGTCTTTATTTCCGACATAATTTGCAAGTTATGGAACTATTTACAAAACCATAGAAATTATATATAATGGAAGTAATATTGATAATTAATGGGAAAGGATTTGTAAGTATGGCATTTAAAAAAAGAGGATATATTGTAGCGCAGGTTTCCAAAAAGGCAGAAAACAGCTTACAGCATGGTCATCCATGGATCTATGATACAGAGGTGGCAGAGCTCGATGCAGAACCGAGAGACGGTGATATCGTAGATGTGGTAAGCGGCAGAGGACGGTTTATCGGCTCAGGCTTTTACAACAGCAATTCAAAAATACGGATTCGTCTGATCTCACGCAATGCAAATGATAAATTTGATGCGGCATTTTTTGAAAGAAGAATCCGCTATGCGTGGGAGTACCGCAAAACGGTTATGGGGAAAGACCTTGATTGTTGTCGTATTATCTTCGGTGAAGCAGATACGTTTCCGGGATTAACAGTGGATAAATTTCATGATATTTTAGTGACACAGACTTTATCCCTCGGTATCGAAAAACGAAAGGACGTTATTTTCCCTTTGCTTTATAAGGTGCTCAGTGAGGACGGACAGAATATCAGGGCGATTTTTGAAAGAAACGATGTTAAAGTCCGTGAACTGGAAGGCATGGAGCAAGGGAAAGGATTTTATCCTCTGGAGGGTGTTCCGACTCCTGATAGTACAAGTGTAGTGATCCAAGAAAATGGTATCAAATATAATGTGGATTTTGAAAATGGTCAGAAAACAGGTTTTTTCCTCGACCAGAAATATAACCGTCTTGCTGTATCGAAAATCGCAAAGGGAAGAAAAGTGCTGGATTGCTTTACTCATACAGGCTCTTTTGCAATGAATGCAGTCATGGGGCAGGCAGAACACGTTTGTGCCGTGGATATTTCTCAGGATGCGATAGACATGGCAAAGAGAAATGCAGAGCTTAACGGCATTGCCGGAAAAATGAGTTTTCAGTGCGAAAATGTGTTCGACCTGCTTTCGTCCATGAACGGAAAGGAAGGTTATGATTTTATCATTCTTGACCCTCCTGCATTTACCAAATCAAGAGCGACCGTCAAAAGTGCCATCAGGGGCTATAAAGAAATCAATCTCCGTGCGATGAAGCTTCTTCCGATGGGGGGTTATCTTGCGACCTGTTCCTGCTCGCATTTTATGACAGAGGCACTTTTTGAAGAAATGCTCAGAAGTGCGGCACTGGATGCCCATGTAACGCTCAGAAGAATCGAATACAGACAGCAGTCACCTGACCACCCTGTTCTGTATAATGTACCCGAAACAGAATATCTGAAATTCTACCTTTTTCAGGTTGTGTGAATGGAGTGTGGAGTGTGGAGAGTGGAGTGTGGAGTTAAAAACTTCAGACTCCATTTTTTTGTCAAAAAAGGGGTTTGGCTATTGAAAAAAAGGTCAGAATATGGTATTTTTAATAGTGGATTTTGAAAAAAGGAAGGGTAAAAATGGAATACTTGTATTTGTTGATACTTGCGCTTATTCTTGCGTCCACGAAATTGTTCGGACTGCTTTCCAGGAAAGTGAATATGCCGCAGGTTGTCGGTGCGCTTCTTGCCGGAGTGCTGATCGGTCCGACGGTTCTGAATCTTGTCGGTGCGGACAATTCCGTGCTGGCGGGGGGAGACAGTCTGGCGTTTATCAACCATACGGCAGAAATCGGTGTGATCATGCTGATGTTCCTCGCAGGAATCGGCACAGATTTTTCGGAGCTGAAAAAAACAGGTGTGGCTTCGTTTATTATTGCTCTGATCGGCGTTATTGTGCCGATGGCAGGCAGCGGACTGACCTACGGGCTGTTTTACGGATTTGATTTTTCCAATCAGCTGGAGCTGTGCAAAACGATTTTTGTCGGCGTTGTGCTGATGGCTACCTCCGTAAGTATCACAGTCGAAACACTCAGGGAACTGGGCAAGCTCAAAACCAAAATGGGTACGGCAATACTCGGAGCAGCAATTATCGATGATATTATCGGAATCATTGTTCTGACACTTGTGACAGGACTTCAGGACCCGCAGGTCAACCCTGTGGAATCGGTTGTCAAGATCGTACTGTTTTTTGTATTTGTGGTGGTTTGTGCAGTGGTTGTCAAGCTGCTGTCAAAAATTCCGAAAAAATTTTATGCGAAAAAACACAGGATCGTGATTTTCGGTCTTTCGTTCGCTTTTGTGATGTCGTTTTGTGCAGAATACTTTTTCGGTGTTGCAGATATCACAGGTGCTTATTTTGCAGGTCTGATCCTCTGCAATTATTCTTCTCACGAATATATTGACGAAAAGGTCAGTATTGCATCTTTTGCATTTTTCTCGCCTGTATTTTTCGCAAGCATTGGTATCAAGACCCATGTGACAAGCATGGACAGCACGATTTTGTGGTTCACAGTCGTACTATTAGTTGTTGCGATACTTTCCAAGGTCGTCGGCTGTGGTTTGGGAGCAAAGCTTTGCAAATTCAACAATAAAGAAGCACTCGGTATCGGTATCGGCATGGTATCACGCGGTGAAGTCGCACTGATCGTGGCACAAAAAGGAAATGAAGCAGGCATTATCGATGCGGCACTGTTTCCGCCGATCGTTGTTGTGGTAATCGTTACGACGATCATCACACCGATTCTTCTGAAAATCGTTCTTGCCGACAAAGCAAACGGTGATACAGAAAAAGAAAAATCAAAATCCAAAAGCAAAAAAACCAAAACAGCAGCGGCTGCTGCAAAATAAATTAAAGAAAAATTTCAAAAAACCTTGCATTTTGAATGAATATATGTTATAATCCTAATGTTACTCAGGGACTTTATGAAAGAGGTGAATTCAAATGAGAGAGAACATTCATCCGAATTATCAGCAGACAACGATCAGATGTGCTTGCGGTAATGTAATTGAAACAGGCTCAACGAAAAATGATATCCGTGTTGAAATTTGCTCAAAATGCCATCCGTTC
>CACYDD010000202.1 GCA_902773065.1 uncultured Ruminococcus sp.
CCAGCCTACCATATACTGCTCATTGTCAATAGCTTTCGCGGCATAAACGCAAATTACTTACCCACACATTCTATGGATGCCTCATTAATAATTAATAATTATTTGTCCGCCGGGTGTTATTCTTAAAGGCAAATTCATCGGCGTGTTGACCCCCATCAGTCACAGCGTTAGCCGTGACAGCTTCCCCGGAGGGCATATGCGTACACTTTAGACATTGAAGAACCTTTACCTTTATCAACAAAGTTGCAAGAGCATACCTATCTCGCCTCCCCTGAAAGGGGAGTTGGCAAAAATTGCCAGATGATACTTGAATATATCATAAAAATTCAATAGAATTTAAAACTTGAGTTCACTAAAAACTCAGTGCAATTTTTGACGGAGGGGTTAGAGGGGCAGGAAAAAGCCGACTTTGTTACAGAACTTCAAAGGGAGAAATTCTTCAAATTGTCAACTGTAAAGTAAACATATTTCAGGCACATAAGCAGAGTATTACATTTCTGCTTATGTGCTTTTTTGCCCGGCGAGCCGCCGAAACCTATTTCGCGTTTGACTTTTTAATAATATCCAAATTCCTTGCCGCGTTTCAAGTAAAATCGTATAATGCAAATATTGGAGTCTGATTATGTGATTTGTATAAAATTATTTTCTTTGCAAATAATGTATTTGAGGTGACTTACTATGGCAAAACAGGGAATGAAAAGACCTGAAAGAACGCATACCAAGCCGCATAATGAAGTATCTCCCGTTCCCGAAATTCAGGGAAAGGCAAAGCACGGAAAAAACGAGCCGCACCGATCATTGAAGGCACACAGGGGGCAGAAATGAAAGTGTATCATAATTTCGATGATACTACCGAAAGACCCATCTCCAACGCCTATGCAGTGATCGATACCGACCTTGGAAGGGATAATATCGAAAACGATATACCTGAGGCTGATTTGCAGGATATCTGAACCTGACAGACAATTTTATCACCGCATTAATAATGCCGTCCGAATTGCTTCGGACGGCATAGATATCATTACTCTGCTGCAATGTTGTTGACAAGACGGCGCATTTCTTCCTTAGAGCTTACTGCATGGGCGGCATTGATCAGCTCCTGCTTTTCATATTCGTTCATAGAAGCAAATCTGCTGACCGCTTCCGGATTCTGTGCAAGTGCCATTCCAAGACCAACAGGCATATCATCGTATTTCATAAATTTACCCTCCAATAACATAATTTGTTTTGATAATCATATTTTTCCACTTTTCTGGAAAGATATACAGTCTATTTTATGTTTTATGATATTATCTGATCGACAATCGGGAAATTTTGTCTGAAATTTTATTTATTTTAAACAATATTCTTGAACTTTGCATTTTAAAATGGTATAATACTATTTATTGATACATCACTTAATGAAAGGGCGTAAAAATTATGGCAAAGAAAAAAACTGTTGTTGAGGAAGAAGTTAAGGAAATCGTTTCTGAAGAGACTGTAGTTGTTGAAACAGAAGAAACAAAAGCGGAAACCGAAACCACTTCATCTGATGAAATATCTGAAACAAAAACTGATGAAACAGCCGAACCGGCGGAGAAAACTTCCGAAGAAGCAGAGCCGACTGAGGAGGAAGCAAAGAAACCTTTTGGCTTAGGTTCAAGGATCATCAATAAAATCAAAGAAAAAAACAGCAAAACAGAAGAGACAGAAACAGCAGAAGCTGAAACTGAAAATGAAAGCGAAACAGAATCTGAATCAGAATCTGAATCAGAAACAGAGGAAGATGACTTTTTTGAAGATTTTGATATTGAGGAAATTATTGCTGAGCAGGAAAGAAGAGACAGCCTGAAAAGAAAAGCTGCCATCGCAGCCGCAGGTGTTGCTGCCATTGGTATTCTTGCCCTTGCAATCAAGGCTCTTGGTAAAAGAAAATAATTCAGTAAAGCAACAATAAAAACCGGCACCCTGAACTTGTACATTTTTTGAACAAGTTCAGGGTGCTTAATAATTATTAATTGTTAATTAGTTTCTGTTGGGAGTGAGATTTCTGGCATGGAAAGATCTCCGAGACCAAGATCGCTTGCTGAGAATTCTTTTTTCTCATAATCAGACGGAAGTGTGAGTTTGGATTCGTCGATATCAACGGAAATTTTATCGAATTTGATCAGCATTGCAGAACCTTCGGATTCTACACGAATGAGTTTTGCCTCGCTGGCGTCAAAATAAACTTTTACCTTTGTGACTTTCTCTTCACTTGCAGAAGAATCATCTGATTTTTCTGTAACAGTGTAGCTTTCATAGCTGTATTCCGTGCCGTCGTATTCTTCTGTTCCGTCGCCTTCATAGGTGACTTCTTTCTTGTCCTTGCCTGCAATGATACTGTCAGTATCAATACCGCCGAGCAGTCCGCCTGCCATGTCACCGATTCCGGAAAGTGCATTGCTTGTTTCAGAGCCGCTTTCTTCTGCTGCTTCTGATTCGGCTTTGGCTGCTTCCTCTGCTGTCTGAAGTACCTGATAGGATTTGGTTTTGTCATTGATCGAGAATGTGCCATCCTTGTTTTTCAGAAGATCCATGCTCATGATGCCAAGATCAAAGGTGATCCTGTAATCCTTATCGGCATTTTTGGTGATGCTGAGGGAAATTTCGGAAGTCAGTCCCGACAGATCAAGAGCCAGTGCAGAAGTTTCGGATGATTCCTGACTGCTTTCCTCTGATTTTTCCTCCTCCATTTTTGCCGAAACCGTAATGGTTTTATTCTCAAAGGTCTGTACCATCTGCTTGGTTTTCGGACCGAGCTTTTCCATGTCGATGTATTCCTCGATGGTTTTCTGAATATCAGGGTCGGTGTCAAATTCGATAACGCTTTCCTCGATGCTTTCTTCCACATTTTCTCCGGCAGAAACTGTTTCGCCTGTACTTGCAGCGGAAGAATTTTCCTGATTGTCATTGTTATTGCAGGCAGAAATCGACAAAGCAAGAAAAGCTGTCAGCATCAGTGCTGTAAATTTTTTCATTTAGAAACACTCTCCTTTATTAATAATGATTTGATTTTATCATAATGAACGGCTAATTTCAATGTGTAAATTGTATATATTTTATGAATATTTGAATGGAAATATTTTATTTTCAATATGTGCTTGACAAAATTATAACAAAGTTTTATACTCATATCAGTAAGTGTTAAATACATCTAACTAAAATCAAGGAGGTATATTATGCAGCTGAAAATTGAAAATATCCATAAGTTTTTCGGCAGCGGTGAGAACAAAACAGAAGTATTGAAAGGAATCAGTTGTACGGTGGACAGCGGCAGTATCTGTGTACTGCTCGGACCGTCAGGCTCGGGAAAATCAACGCTTTTGAATATCATCGGCGGAATAGAAACAGCAGACGAGGGAACGATTTATATCGGTGACGAGAAAATTGAAAACATGAGCGAAAAAAAGCTTTCACTCTACAGAAGAAAGCACCTTGGTTACGTGTTTCAGGCTTACAACCTTGTGCCTGACCTTACCGTAAAGGAAAATATAGAAGTCGGTGCATATCTCAGTGATGACCCTATGTCGGTCGATGATATGCTGAATATGCTCGGTCTCTGGGAGCATAAGGATAAAATGCCGAATCAGCTTTCGGGCGGTCAGCAGCAAAGAACATCGATCGGAAGAGCGATCATCAAACGTCCTGATATTCTTCTTTGCGATGAGCCGACAGGCGCGCTGGATTACAAGACCTCCAAGGATATTCTGAAGCTGATCGAGGAAGTCAATAAAACCTGCGGAAATACCATCATTATGGTAACGCATAATGATGCCCTGAAAAATATGGCAGACAGAGTAATCAAGCTTCGTGACGGTGCTGTGCGCAGCGATAAGGTAAATCAAACAAAAATCGCCGCACAGGATCTTGACTGGTAAGGAGGACGCTATGAAAAATCCTCTTTACAGACGAATTCCGAGAGAACTGAAAAAGAACCTCGGAAAATATATTGCCATGTTTTTGTTTCTGCTTCTGACGATCGGTTTCTGTTCGGGTTATTTTATCGCAACAGGAAGTCTTGCAGAGCGGCTTGCGAAGAATTATGAAACGTTCAAAACCGAAGACGGTCATTTTACTATGTCCAAGGCAATAGATGACAGTACTGCCGCAGAAGTTGAAAAAAACGGAGCAAAGCTGTATGAACTGTTCTATAAGGATAAAACACTGGAAAATGATCATGTGGTACGGGTGTATGATCTGAAAGACAGGGAAAAGATCAATATTCCCGAAATGTACAGCGGTAAACTGCCGTCAGCCGATAATGAGATCGTGATCGACAGACTTTATGCACGAAACAATGATTATGAAATAGGGGACAGTATCACAATAGAAAACAAAAAGCTGAAAATTACCGGTTTTTTTGTTGTTCCCGATTATACATCTCTCTATAAGAATAATACAGATCTGATGTTCGACGCGCTTGATTTCAGTATTGCACTTGTCAGTGACAAATGTTTTGAGGAATTGGGGGAAAGCGGTCTGAAATACAATTATGCATGGATGTATCAGGATCGTACTCTTGACGAACAGCAAAAACATGATAAAGCGGAAAAACTCTGCAATGCGATTGCAGACCGGATAGATCTTAAAACTGAAGAGATCAAACAGAATATTGCGACAGTGGTATTAAAAGGGGAGCTTTCTCTGGAGGAAGTCAATATCACAGAGGATGATCTTCCTGCTATGCTGACAGATTTTATACCGGGCGAATCGAATTTTGCCATTAATATGGCAACGGAAGATGTCGGCGGAGACAAAATAATGGTTATGTGGTTATTGTACATCACAATAGCGGTAATTGCCTTGGCAACTGCAATTACAACCAAAAGTACTGTCGAGCAGGAGGCAGGCGTGATCGGTACACTGAGAACTTCCGGCTACAACAAAAGCGAACTTGTAGGGCATTATCTGATCATTCCGATACTAAGTGCATTACTTGCGGCACTCGGCGGAAATGTGATCGGTTACACCTATATGAACAGTTTCTGTGCCTCTATGTATTACGGTTCGTATTCCTTTCCGGTCTATCAGCCGAATCTGAATGCCGAAGCCTTTCTGATGACAACACTTATCCCGGTTGGAATTGTGATCCTGATCAATTTCCTGACACTTTCAAGACTGATCTCACTTCCGCCTTTGCAGTTTCTGCGCCGTGAGCTGAAGATGCGTAAGAAATCCAAAAGCATTAAGCTTCCGTTCGGCAGTTTTTCCTCACGTTTCCGCACAAGAGTGATCCTGAGGAATTATCAGGCTTATATTGTTCTGGCAATCGGAATTTTGTTTGCCAATATTCTGCTTGTATTCAGCCTGATATGGAATCCGCTTCTTGACAATTTCCGTGATACGATACTTGACAATCAGATCTCGGATTATCAGTATATGCTGAAAGCTCCTGCGGAGACAAATGAAAAATCAGCAGAAAAATTTGCGGCTTATCAGCTGAAAAATCCCAATGATGAGGATATCACCATATATGGTATTGAAAAGGACTCGAAGTATCTGAAAAATACAGATTTTTCAAACGGAAGGGTTTATTACTCATCCGCATATCTTGACAAATATGGTCTGAACACGGGGGACAGTGTTACCTTCTCGGAAAAATTCAGCAGTAAGAAATACGAATTAAAGGTTGACGATGTTTACGATTATCCCGGCTCGCTGTGTGTATTTATGGGGATCGATGATTTCAGAAAGACATTTGATCTTGAAAGTGATGAATACAGCGGTTATTTTTCAAATGAAAAAATTAATGATATCGATGATATCTATATTGCAACTGTGATAGGGGTCAGCGACCTCACAAGTACGGCAGACCAGCTTGAAAACTCCGTCGGCTTTGTCAAATTGTTTTCCTTTTTTGCCATAGCGGTTTATATTTTGATGATCTATATCCTTTCCAAGATGATCACAGAAAGAAATGCAAAATCAATTTCTGTGCTGAAAATACTCGGCTATAAGGACGGAGAAATATCCAATCTTTATAATTTCTCTACCGGTGTGGTAGTGCTGATATCAATGTTTATCAGTCTGCCGCTGATTTCATGGCTGATCAGAATTCTGTATTATGCCATGATGCTCGAATACAACGGTTGGCTGTCATTCTATCTTGATCCGATGATCTATCCCCAGGTGATCGCCATAGGTTGTCTGTGTTTCCTTGTGGCATACCTTCTCGAGATGAGACGAGTTCGGAAAATTGCCATGAACGAAGCCATCAAAGATATGGAATGATAGTGGTTGGTGATTAGTGGTTAGTGAATAGCAATACTCAAAAATTAAGCAACGGCATTATATAATGAAAAACGGTCAGCGGTTATGATAAACTGCTGACCGTTTTAGTAATTGTAAGAAGTATCTTCTTGACAATGACCGTTTTTATGCATTTAATCCGGTTCTGATCTCAAATTCTTCAACTGACATATGAGCTCTTTTCGCTGCCTCTGACAAAGTGAGGATACCA
>CACYDD010000203.1 GCA_902773065.1 uncultured Ruminococcus sp.
CCAGCCTACCATATACTGCTCATTGTCAATAGCTTTCGCGGCATAAACGCAAATTACTTACCCACACATTCTATGGATGCCTCATAATTCTTTATATTTTTTCAGTTCGTCTGCGACACTGGAAGGCGGCATGACCTGCTGTTGGGGATAAACCGGCGGCTGATTGATTTTTGGTTTTGTAAAAGCAAGAATCAAACCCAAAAGACCAAGAAAGCCGCCGATAAATGCCCATTTATTGGCAACACTTTTGTCATAACCTCTGTTGAGTACCACTGCATATGTGGCATAACCCCATATCAATACCCATATCAAAAAAACAAAAAATTCCATAAACATCTCCCTTGTCATTTTTTAGTTTCACAAACGAATTACTCGTTTTTCTCATTATGCAACGAAATTTTCGTTTTGTCAACGGGTTTCTAGTTATTTTTACACATAATATTATCACTAGGTTAAAATTATATAAGAGGTGATGATATTGAATTTTAATACGAAATTACGTTCATTAATTGAAGAAAGAAATATAACACAAAAAAAGGCTGCCTCAGACCTGAATATCGCTCCTTCTACGATGGGAGGATATGTTCAGGGGACAAGCGAGCCGGATTTTGATACGCTGAAAAGAATTGCGATATATTTTAACGTCACTTCTGATTATCTGCTTGGTATTCCGAACTCCAAAATACAAAATTCTCTGGAAGATGATCTTCTGCGTATCTTTCGCACGCTTACTTCCGAACAACAGATACTTTATATCGAACAAGGTAAGGCTTTTTCAAAAATCAATCAGATGAATCAGAAAAAAGCAAAATCATCGTAATCAATCCAAATCAACAATAAACAATTTCTCCCTTTGAAGTTTTGCAGTAAAGGCAATTTATTCTTAATTGCTATAAATGAGCAAAAATAATATCAGCGGAAACAACATCGCAAGGCTCAGAAAATTAATGGAAAAACCTAATTCACAACAGGCACTTGCCAACAAAATGCAGCTTATGGGAATCGATATGGATAAAAATGCGATACAGCGTATTGAAAGCGGGCAGCGGTTTGTAACGGATATTGAACTTCGTGCATTTGCTCGCCTTTTTAACACAACCGCCGATGAACTGATGAAGGAAAGTGATGAAAGTTTTAGGCGGCTCGCCGGAGAAGAAAACAGTTGACTTTTTATATATCATGGTATATACTTTAAGAAAGGGGTGTGATATTATGGAGACAGCTAAAATATTTGAAAATGGCAGAAGTCAGGCAGTCAGGCTGCCAAAGAAATACAGATTTTCAGTTGATGAAGTAGTTGTACAGCGTATCGGTTCGTCTTTGATGCTGACACCAAAAGAGAAAGTGATAGATAATTTTCTGGACAGCTTAGATGAATTTACAGATGATTTTATGGAAGACGGACGTTATTTCGGAACACAGGACGAGAGGGAAAGTTTATGAAAATGATTGATACCAACATTTGCATATACACGATCAAACATAAGCCTGAAAGTGTGATAAAGCGGTTTGTATCAGAAATTCCGAACGGTTTATGCATTTCAAGTATTACACTTGCTGAATTATGGCATGGAGTAGAAAAGAGTGCCAATCCCCCAAAAAATGAAACTACACTGACAAAATTTCTTACTGCATTAACGATATTGCCTTTTGATGATTATGCAGCAGTAGAATATGGCAGAATTTGTGCTGATTTACAACGAAAAGGAACACCGATAGGACCGATGGATATGCTGATTGCTGCTCATGCCAGAGCTGAAAATATGATTCTTGTTACAAACAATACAAGAGAATTTGAAAGAGTCACTGATCTTAAACTTGAAAATTGGGTAGAATAAAAAATTTACCGCTCTCAGTCAGGGCGGTATTTTTATATCCGAAAGCTTATGGCTGTACCCATTAAATTTTTTATATGCTCACACTTTTTCTGAAATTGTATATAATGTTATTGTACGGAGCAAGCGAGGTCTGAGTGGGACAGAAAGGTTATGAGAGTATGAGGAGATGGATCAGAGACGGAAGTGCATTTGCATTTAGTCTCGGGCTGCTTGCAGGGTTGATACTTCCGCAGAGCTGGGCGGCGATCGTGGCGGCGGTGCTGCTTGTCATTATCACGTTTGTTACCCGACACCGCTGCTGCAGAGGTTGGTGTTAGACGCGAGAGCGTCGGAACAGGAGGCCGCATATGAAATTCGTAGTTGTTGACAATCCGAAGTTCTGGAGCTTTTTCCTAAGGAGAATGTTCGGCATTAAGAAAATTCCTCAGCAGCGCACATAAAGTTGAATATTGATTGAATAAAGTCACCGGATGGTACGGAGTTTCCGTATGTCCGGTGACTTTATTTTTTGTCGGGCGTTTTCTGCAAAATATTTACCGCCGCAATAGTATGATAAGAGTCAGAGAGAGTGAAAAGTGTGGAGTGTGGAGAGTGGAGTGTGGAGTTATGTCGTGGCGGAGTTGGTACGCTTAAATCAGCTTCAGTAGTCGGGGGCAGTTCGTCAAAGTCGCCCAAAGGGCGACCACGCAGCGTTCCGCTGCGTACCCCATCAGCCGCTATGCGGCAGCTTCCCCGGAGGAGAAGCCAAGAGTTAGTATGAAACGGTAGTTTTATACCAATCCTGGGCTTTTGAACCCCTTGGCTTCCCACATGGGGAAGACGGAGAGCCTCCGCTGGCAATTTGATGGGGCGAGGGGCATGAGAAAGCTGATTTTGTTACAAAACTTCAAAGGGAGAATAAACTAATTGATGCCATAATTATGCATTATGCATTATGAATTATGCATTAAAAAAGGGGGTTTTTAGGGTGATGCCAAAAAGTGTTATGTGCGGAAATGAACTGACGGTGTATCTGTCGGGAGATATCGATCATCATTCCGCGAGAAAAATCAGAGAAGCGACCGATGCATTAATTCAGCAGAACCAGCCGGGTGTGCTGAAGCTGAATTTCGGCGGCGTTAATTTTATGGACAGCTCGGGGATCGGTCTGATCATGGGGCGGTACAGAATGATGCTGCTGTACGGCGGCAGCGTCAAGGTGGTGAATGTTCCCGATAATCTCAGAAGAATTATGGAACTGTCGGGGCTTTCCAGCCTGAATGTTTTTGAAAGAAGTGGTGAATTCTGTGAAAGTGTTAAATGAAATGACGGTGACGTTTGAAAGCCGCTCCTCTAACGAGTCCTTTGCCCGTTCAGCGGTGGCGGCTTTTGTTGCTCAGCTTGACCCTACGATTGGCGAACTAAACGATATCAGGACAGCTGTTTCAGAGGCGGTGACAAACTGTGTTGTCCATGCCTATAAGGATCAGATCGGAAAAATCAGTATCAATGTACGGATTCTGAGCGACAATATCGTATGTATCCGAATTCGTGACAAGGGCTGCGGCATTGAGGATATCGACAAGGCAATGGAACCGCTCTTTACGACTGCACCCGAGGAAGAAAGAGCAGGTCTGGGGTTTGCTGTCATGCAGAGTTTCTGCGATATTGTGAAGGTGCGTTCCAATGTCGGCAGCGGAACGACTGTTACGCTGAACAAGCGTATCAGCCCGAGGGTCGGAAATGGCTGAGCGTGAAGTGACCGTCAGCGAAAATTTAGGGCTTGTCCATGCCTGTGCAGGCCGTTTTCGCGGACGGGGAATCGAATATGATGATCTTTTTCAGGCAGGCTGTATCGGACTGATCAAGGCAGCAGACCATTTTGATCCTGATCTGGGCTACAAGTTTTCTACATACGCTGTACCAGTGATCATCGGGGAGATCAAAAGAATGTTCCGTGACGGCGGAGCAGTCAAGGTATCAAGAGGTCTGAAAGAGCTTGGCTTAAAAATTAACAGGGAAACAGAGGCGTTTATCAAGCAGAGCGGCAGAGAGCCGACTGTCAATGAACTTTCCGAAAAGCTTTCGGAAAAGCCCGAACTGATCACCGAAGCGATTTCCGCCTGCACACCTCCCGTATCGCTGACAGTGACGAATGATGACGGCGAAATACAGACCGATATCCCGGTTGATGCACCTGACGGAAAAATCACAGAGATCATGTCACTGAGAACAGAGCTGGAACGACTGGAAGAGAAAGACAGGAAAATTATCGATCTGAGGTTCTACAAGCACAAAACGCAGTCCGAAACGGCAAAGGACCTCGGTATGACACAGGTACAGGTTTCAAGGCGTGAAAGAAAAATCCTGTTGGCTCTAAGGGAAAAACTGAGTTAAAATGGTATAATCTTCCGCATAAGGGAATATAGATTCATAGATAACTTTTACCGCACACCGAACATCACAAAGTCACGGTGGAAGGTATATCAAAAAATAGGAGAGGATCATCTATGGAATATTCGCTTAAAAAGGAGACAGGTGCTGTATGCGAAACG